>NZ_JBHIRB010000006.1:0-120805 GCF_042196845.1 Bartonella sp. AA9NXGY | reverse complement strand
ATGAAGTTTGAGACATTGAATTATGCTATTCAGGATGTTCGGAAAGAAGCAAGACAAGCTGCTGCTATTGGTCTAGCGGTGTCCAACTTACGTTACTATGATATACCAGGATCTTTAAGTGTTTCATTTGGGAGTGGTTTATGGCGCAGTCAATCTGCACTTGCTATTGGTGCTGGTTATACATCTGAAGATGGAAATATTCGCTCGAATGTATCTGTGACAAGTGCTGGAGGTCATTGGGGAATAGGCGCTGGAATTACTCTGAGGTTGAGATGATAATAGAAAAAATGGCTGTTATTGTAAAAACGAGAAGTATGTTAGTAAAGGTTCTGCTGTTCGCTCTTGCCTTAATAGGCAAGAGCGAAAGCTTTGCCAACGAGAACAATAATATTTATACAGTGCATCCACCGCACTTATCGATACCTAAGGGAGAACCTGGCGAAACACGTCGAATTATTATGCAGTTTTATGATTGGACTTTGATTTGTGACGAAAAACAAAAGCTTAAACATAAGCAAGGTATATGTAATGTGACACAGACGGTTCATGATCAAGAAGGAAATACCATTTTTAGTTGGTCTCTTGTTTCTACGACAAGTGGTCAAGCAGTGATGCTTTTTCGAACATTGCCAAATTCTGATATAAATGTTCCGATTCAAATGTTTGTAAAAGGTGTTAAAAAACCTGTTCTTATTAATTATACGCAATGTAATGAAACGGTTTGTTTGGCACAATCACCTGTAGGGCCGGTTTTGACTAAACAAATAGAGCAGAACAATAAGGTACGTATTTCCTATAAAACTAAAGAAGGTAAGGTATTTTCTTTTACTGTACCATTTAAAGGGTTAAATGCAGCACTTAATTCTTTCCGTCCTTAGAATTCATCGAGTATTTTTAACAAGAGTCATTTTTCCATAAATTGTTGTATTATATTTCTGAGTGTAAATTATAAGATCAAATAAGTAAGAAGTTTATATAATATGATATCGAGGTGATTTGTTGGAAAGAGTGAGAGTTGAATATAAAGTTACAGTAAGTTCTTTATATGTAATAGAAAATCAAGTTAGTGTTTTCCATAATGCTTAAAGAATGATTTCGTTAGTTATTAAAAGTAAAAAAGATTAGAAATACTCGATTTATTCCTTACAATAATGAGTAGACTAAATTCTTTTTTAAGCTTCAAATGGATTTTTAAAGCGGTCTGATTATGCATTAATATTTTTCAGATAAATTTATAATTCTAGAGTTTTTTTGAACGATAGTTTTTATTGGTATTCACGAAATAACAGCTATTGTAATTGCATTTTGTAGTACTATGGAACTTTTATTCCAGCATAATCAAAGCCATTTCATTGCATATAACAACGAGGTTTGTGTGTGGATAACGAAAAAAATTTTTTTTTCTTATAAACCGTACTAATGTATAGGTTGTTGTAACCTTAAAAGTCAGCAAATAGTATGATAGTGTAGGTTTGTTACAATAGAGGTATGCTCCGTGTAAATGGTATAAAGAAAAGAGCATAATTTATAAAAATTGATGTGAACGTAAACGATTAATTTATAGTTTTAAGTTCATAAAGAGATGCATGATTTCACGGAAACAACCGAAAGATTATACAAAAATCTGAATGATGTTAGTGTAGAAAATTTTAATGATAGAAAAAGAAAGAATGATTTCTTGTATATATCATTTGATGCTGCATTATTGCTTTATTTAGGAATGAGCAGAAGAGTTTTCGCGTTTATTTATTGGGGGAACGCTCAAGGGATAAGGGACATGACCCCGTTAAATTATGGTTCAAAAGAGTTAAAGCAAGGAGAAATATACGATACCAAAGCAGATCAATTGTATGATCAGTGCGGTAGTAATACAAATAATCTTTCTGCATTGTCACGAACAGAGGCATACTCTGTCCTTGTTGATATAAAGAGACAACAGAGAAAAAAACATTATGAACAGAAACAGGTTTTTGTTCAATCTGAAGCAGCTTTTGAGTTTCATAATCAGATAATGATAGGTGCTCAAAAAACAAAAAAACTCAAAGCACCTTTTCTTCGACGGTTTCATTCAGTAAAATCTCCACCTCTTTATGCGGCACTTGATCTCGGAACAAATAATTGTCGTCTTCTTATCGCATCTCCCAGTAAACCTGGATATTTTCGTGTTGTTGATGCTTTTTCTCGTATTGTACGATTGGGAGAAGGTTTAATAAATAACGGTTTTCTTAATACACAAGCTATGGATCGTGCGATTGAAGCATTAAAGATTTGTCATTTAAAGCTAAAACAAAGGCATATTAAGCGTTATCGCTTGATTGCAACGGAAGCTTGTCGTTCTGCAGAAAATGGTAGACATTTTATTCAGCGTGTTTTGGAGGAGACAGGTCTTGAATTGGAAATTGTTGATCGGCAAACAGAAGCGCGTTTTGCTGTTACAGGGTGTAGTACACTTGTTGAACCAAATACTGACGCAATTGTGCTTTTTGATATCGGAGGAGGATCATCAGAAATTGTGCTACTTGATGTTTCTCAAAAGCGTTCTTTTCGTTTAGCTCGACAAATTATCGCTTGGACTTCTCTTCCTGTTGGTGTTGTTACGCTTGCTGAACGTTTTGGAGGGAATGATATTAGCTTAGACGATTTTGAAAAAATGAAAAGTTATGTGCGAGGGTTATTAAATAATTTTTCAGATCGTCATAAATTAGGAGAGTTAGCACAAGGTTCAAAGTTTCATCTTTTGGGAACCTCCGGTACGGTTACGACTTTAGCAGGAATGTATCTTAATTTAGAGCGTTATGATAGGAAAAAAGTGGATGGCATTTGGATGAAGGATGCAGACATTACACTTATGACACAACGTCTATTATCATGGGATATAGAAAAACGTGTCATAAGTCCTTTTATTGGGCGCGAGAGAGCAGATTTAGTTTTAGCTGGTTGTGCAATTTTAGATGTTATTCGGGAAGTTTGGCCAAGTCAGCGTTTAAGAGTTGCTGATCGTGGATTAAGGGAAGGAATTTTGATAGAGCTAATGTTACGCGATGGGGTATGGTGTCGTCATAGAAAGAGCAGAGATTTCAAGTGTTAGAGAATTAAATATGGAGACAATGAATAACGATGAAAAAAACAACAAAAACACCAAGAGGTGGCTATGGAGGTTCAGGGTCACATGAATTATATCAGCGCGTAAAAAAGAAAGCAGGAACCATTAAAGCTTCATCACGACGATGGTTAGAGAGGCATCTGAATGATCCTTATGTCCATCAATCAAAAGTAGATGGTTACCGTTCGCGTGCGGCTTATAAACTCATTGAAATTAATGAGCGCTATAGGTTTTTGAAAAAAGGCCAAAAGGTTATTGATCTAGGAGCAGCACCTGGAGGCTGGTGTCAGGTGGTTGAGCGTATAGTAGGGTCAAGTGATGAGGATCCTAGCGTTGTTGGTATTGATTATTTACATGTTGATCCATTGCCTAGAGTTGCCATGTTGGAAATGGATTTTTTGCATACAGATGCACCGCAGAAATTAATTGAAACTTTAGGGACAAAACCGGATGTGGTTCTTTCTGATATGGCAGCGCCAACAACAGGTCATCGTCAGACGGATCATTTAAGAACGATTTATTTATGTGAAGTTGCGGCTGATTTTGCTCTTTCGGTTCTCAAGCCTGGGGGATATTTTTTAGCAAAGGCTTTTCAAGGGGGAGCAGAAAACACTCTTCTTGCAAGATTAAAACAGCATTTTAAAAAAGTCTACCATGTTAAACCACCCGCAAGCCGATCAGAATCAGTAGAGCTTTATCTTCTAGCACTTGAATTTAAGGGAAAAACAAAAGTACAAGAATAGCACCTTCTTTTAAGAAGACTTAATTTTACTTAACCTATTTAAATGCGATGATTTTTTTCTCAAAGAGTTATCAGCGATAGTGACAGTTTTTCTGTTATCAATGATGAAAAACTGGTAAAATTAATGTATTGCCTATAGAGGTAGAGAGATTGATTCCTCAGTGAGTGTTTCCAATGAAATTTCTTGATCAAGCTAAAGTTTATATTCGTTCTGGTAATGGAGGTTCTGGAGCAGTATCATTTCGCCGTGAAAAATTCATAGAATTTGGGGGGCCTGATGGAGGGAATGGAGGACGGGGTGGTGATGTCTGGGCTCTTGTTGTTGATGGACTTAACACGCTGATTGATTATCGGTACCAGCAGCATTTTAAAGCAAAAACAGGGGGACATGGCAAGGGGCGTAATATGACGGGTGAGAAGGGTGATGATGTCATCCTTAAAGTTCCGGTTGGGACTCAAATTTTTGAAGAAGATAATGCAACGTTAATATGTGATTTAACGGAAGTGGGACAGCGCTATCGCCTTGCAAAAGGAGGGAATGGCGGTTTTGGCAATCTTCACTTTACAACATCGACAAATCGGGCACCGCGTCGTGCAAATCCAGGTTTGGCTGGAGAAGAGCGTGCAATATGGCTTCGTTTGAAGTTGATTGCTGATGCGGGGCTTGTTGGTTTACCAAATGCCGGAAAATCAACTTTTTTAGCTTCTGTAACGGCTGCAAAACCAAAAGTTGCAGATTATCCTTTTACCACTCTACATCCTCATCTTGGTGTTGTACGTATTGATGGTCGTGAATTTGTTTTGGCTGATATTCCGGGATTGATTGAAGGAGCGCATGAAGGTGTAGGAATTGGAGACCGTTTTTTAGGACATGTAGAACGTTGTCGTGTCCTCCTTCATTTGATTTCTGCTCAAGAAGAAGATGTTGCAAAAGCATATCAAATTGTGCGTCATGAACTTGAGGCATATGGAAATAATCTAAGTGATAAAACTGAAATTGTTGCTTTAAGCCAGATAGATACTCTGACAATTGAAGAGCGTGAAGCTAAACGGGAAGCTTTGCAAAGAGCAGCGGATCAACCAGTTATGATGTTTTCTGCGGTTAGCCGCGAAGGTTTAGAAAATGTGCTGCGTGCTGGTGCACATATTATTGAAATGTCACGCAAAGAGGAGATCAGTGGGGATAGCAAGGTTGATTGAGATGGCTGTTGGATCGCAAAAACTTACACACTATAAACGTATTGTGGTCAAGATTGGATCTGCCCTTTTGGTTGATCCTCAGGCAGGTTTACGGGTTGAATGGCTTAAAAGCTTGATCAATGATGTTGTTGAATTACACAAAGGAGGCGTAGAGATATTATTGGTGTCTTCAGGTGCTATTGCTTTAGGAAGGACATTGCTACAGCTTCCTAAGGGGGCTTTGAAATTGGAAGAAAGCCAGGCATGTGCTGCTTTGGGGCAAATTGAGTTAGCAAAAACCTATGGTGATGCGCTTGCTCAACATGGGCTCAAAACAGGCCAAATTTTGCTCACTTTATTTGATACGGAGGAGCGAAGGCGTTATCTCAATGCACGTGCGACGATTAATGTACTTTTACGTTTTAGAGCAGTACCTGTTATTAATGAGAATGATACTGTTGCGACAAATGAAATTCGTTATGGTGATAATGATCGTTTAGCTGCACGTGTGGCAACAATGATGGGGGCAGATCTTTTAATACTTTTATCTGATATTGATGGTCTTTATACAAAGTCTCCCCATAGTGATCCTACGGCTGAATTTATACCTTTTGTTGCATCCATTACGCATGATATCGAAAAAATGGCAGATGTTGCTGCTTCAGAGTTTTCACGGGGAGGAATGAAGACTAAGCTTGAAGCCGGAAAAATAGCTAATGCTGCTGGAACGGCGATGATTATCACCTCAGGCAAGCGTATGAATCCTCTTGCTGCAATTGACAAAGGTGAACGCAAGAGTTTTTTTGCGGCAAGTAAGAAATCTGTCAATGCTTGGAAAACATGGATTTCTGGTCATTTAGATCCATCTGGTGTTTTGACGATTGATCAAGGAGCCATTAGGGCTCTTGAATCAGGAAAATCATTATTAGCTGCAGGGGTTATTGGCGTTGAGGGAAATTTCCAGCGTGGGGATACGGTTGCAATTGTTGGTACAGATGGAGTTGAGATTGCGCGTGGACTTGTAAGCTATGACAAAGATGAGGCTGTACGCATTATAGGACATAAAAGTGAAGAAATCGAAGCTATTCTTGGGTATGAGGCGCGCTCTGCTATGGTGCATCGTAATGATATGATTGTACGTTGCTTGACCAATACTGTTTAAAAAAGTTACTTTTGTTTTTATTGTTTTGGCAGAGTGGATGTTACGATGACTTTAGAAGAAAAAATGAAAGATATGGGACAAAAAGCACGCTATGCCGCTGCAGCATTGGCTATTGCTTCTTCTGAGCAAAAGAACAATGCATTAGAAATGATCGCTTTAAGTCTAGAGGCTCAGTCAGATGAAATTTTACGGGCGAATTGTCAAGATTTAGAGAATGCTGCTCAGAATAATTTGAAAGCTGCAATGATTGATCGGCTAAAATTAGATGATTTGCGTTTACGTGCAATGATAGACAGTGTTCGCCAAGTTGCTCGTTTATCTGATCCTGTTGGACAAGTGATGGATGAATGGACGCGTCCAAATGGGCTTCATATAAGTCGTGTACGAACACCTCTTGGTGTGATTGGCATTATTTATGAAAGTCGTCCCAATGTTACAGTTGATGCGAGTTCTTTGTGCTTAAAAGCAGGTAATGCTGCGATTTTGCGCGGTGGTTCGGATAGCTTTCATTCTTCTCATGCTCTTCATTTAGCTTTGGTACAAGGTTTAGAGCGCTCTGGTTTACCCAAAGATGCCATCCAAATGGTTGGAACGACAGATCGTGCTGCCGTTGGGGAAATGCTCAAAGGATTGGATGGAGCGATTGATGTGATCGTACCACGTGGTGGAAAGAGCCTTGTTGCCCGCGTTCAGTCTGATGCACGTGTTCCAATTTTTGCTCATTTGGAGGGACTTTGTCATATTTATATTGATAAATCGGCAGATTTAGATATGGCACGCAATATTGTTTTAAATGCAAAGCTGCGGCGAACAGGGATATGCGGTGCTGTTGAGACAGTTCTCATTGACAGCCAAGCATTAAAAAAATTTCTTCCTGTTTTAACTGCTTTACAGGAAAAGGGGTGTGAAATTCGTGCCACAGAAGATATTGTTTTTCTTATGCCAGATGTCAAATTAGCTTCTGAAGAAGATTGGTCGCATGAATATCTTGATGCTATTCTTTCTGTTAAAACGGTTGAGGGTGTTGAGGGAGCCATTGCTCATATCAAGCGTTATTCATCAGGACATACGGAATCGATTATTGCTGAGGATTTGGAAGTGGTGAAGAATTTTTTTAATCATTTAGATTCAGCTATTTTATTACACAATGCATCTACACAATTTGCTGATGGAGGTGAATTTGGTTTTGGAATGGAAATTGGTATCGCAACAGGAAAAATGCATGCACGTGGTCCCATAGGTGTTGGACAGCTAACATCATTTCAATATCACGTTAAAGGAAATGGTCAGGTTAGAGCTTGAGAACACCATTTTTTCCATGGAAAAATTGTATGCCACATGTTGAAAGATCTAATGTTGTGGGTCTTTTTGGTGGTTCCTTTAATCCACCGCATGCGGGGCATCTTCTTGTTGCAAAAATTGCCATTCGGCGTTTGCATCTTGATCAGTTATGGTGGATGATCACTCCAGGAAATCCTTTAAAGGATTGTACACAGTTGCTCCCTTTAGAGGAGAGAATGCGATTAAGTTTTAAACTTATTGACCATCCGAAAATTCGCTTGACAGGTTTTGAAAAAGCTATAGGGAGCAAAGTATCGGTAGATACGATTTTTCATATTCTTACTCATTACAGTGGCGTAAATTTTGTATGGATTATGGGGGCAGATAGTTTTGCGACGATACATCATTGGTATCGATGGCATGATATCGTCTCTATGCTTCCTATTGCGATTATTGATCGTCCTTTAGGCAATCGGTCAGCACTTTCCTCTCCTATGGCACATATTTATCGCCGTTTTCGTTTGGATGAGAGAGAAAGTAAGCGATTACCTTTTATCAAGCCACCAGTTTGGACTTATTTGCATGGACCTTTATCTTTTCAATCTTCAACAAACCTTCGTTTGAAGAAGAATGATTTTTCTTGAACATTTCATAAGATTCTGCTTCTCTTTAGAGAAGTCTTTTTTTTAGATTCCACAACGATAAGAAAGGATATTGATCTGAAAAACATTGCACACAAACACTCTTACGATATTATGCCTTCAAAAGAAAAAAAAGTTTTTTCTGTTAGTGAGAGTCTTGAAGTTATTCTCAAGAGTTTAGAAGATACAAAAGCAGAAGATATTGTTGCTATTGATATTCGAGGGAAGTCATCTTTGGCTGATTATATGGTCATAGCTTCAGCAAATTCGCAGCGTCATGTATCGTCTGTTGCTGATCATTTATTACATACTTGGAAAGATAGTGGGCAGGGGCTTGCGCGTGTAGAAGGGCTTGCTGGAGGTGACTGGGTATTGATTGATACAGGTGATATTATCATTCATCTTTTTCGTCCAGAAATTCGTCTTTTTTATAATTTAGAAAAAATATGGATGACGCCGGATTTAAACGATACGGCTTTGCTTCTCTTCGGAGATCATTAAAATGCAAATTTCTATTTTTGCGGTTGGTCGTATGAAAAGTGGGGCGGAGCAAAAATTAGTTCAGCATTATTTGGATCGTTTTTCTAAAATTTCTGGAGATGTAGGCTTTCATTTAAAAAAGTTACAAGAGATACCAGAAAGTCGTGCTCAAACAGTTTATCAACGTATGGAGGAAGAGGGGAGAAAACTTATTGAATTTTTACCTGAAAAATGTCGATTAATTGTGTTAGATGAGCGTGGAGAATCGATTTCGTCAATTTCTTTTTCTGAAAAATTGAGGCGTTATCGTGATGAGGGCATTCGAGATGTCGTCATTGCTTTGGGAGGACCTGATGGGCATAATGAACAAATAAGGAAGCGTGCTGATTTTCTTTTATCTTTTGGTTTGATGACGTGGCCACATCAAATTGCACGTATTCTTCTTACAGAACAACTTTACCGCGCTGTAACAATTGAAAATAATCATCCGTATCATCGTTTTTAATATTTTTGTTCAATTTTTAGCACTTATTTATATGTTTATTAATATTGTTTTAGCTGACACCATTTAAAGCATCTCTAATGTATACGATGAGGTGTCATGGTTTTTGCAAATGAAAAAGCTTCTTCATAGAAAGATGCTATATTTATATGAGGAGTGCGTCATATTTGTCATTCTGCTCTTGAGTATATTTTTTTGCTTTTCTGTATCGCATGCGGAAGATACAATGAGGAGTACGGAAGTCCATAAAGAATTAGGAGAAATTCGCCAAAATATTTCACTTTCGCGTGAGCGTGTTGCTTTTCTTATGCATCAAGTTGAGCATTTAAAAAAAGATCAACGTGTTTTGAGTGATGCACTCATAAAGGCGGCTAAAGAAGAACGTATAGTAGCAGATGATATTGCTAAAAGGGAAGAAAAGCTTAAAAAAATGATAGAAAAGCGGGTACAAGTCTATCAACGTTTAAAAAATCGTCGTGCTGAATTTGCGGAAGTTCTTGCAATTTTGGAGCGTATGGGATTGAATCCGCCTCCTGCTCTTATGATACAGCCAGAGGACGCGTTGGCTTCTATACGTAGTTCTGTTTTATTAGGTACCGTTATTCCTCAGATGCAAGAGAAAACACGAGATTTAACAGAAAAACTCAAGGAGTTGACCAATTTGAGTAATTCCATTACTACGGAATATAAGGCATTAAAGACAAAGCTGCAAAATCAAGCAGAGCAGCGAAAACGTCTAGAGCTTTTATTAGACCAAAAAAACAAACTACAAAAAAAATCAGAAAAAGAACTTACAGAACAGCAACAAAAAAATATTGCTCTTGCTAAAAAAGCGCAGTCTTTAGAAGAATTGATTTTAGAGCTCGACCGTCAGTCAAAACTTAGCTCTGATGCATCAGTACAGGTACGGAAAAGTTTGCAATTGTTAGAACAGTCCAATTTTGAAAGCCGAAAAGGTTCTTTACTTTTTCCTGTTTCAGGAAAAAGAATACATCACTCTAACAAAAGTTCGCAGATTACGCGCTTTGGTGAAACGATAGAAACAGAGTCAGGAGCTGTTGTTATATCACCTGTGGATGCTTTTGTTGCTTTTGCTGGGCCATTTCGTTCTTACGGACATTTAATCATTCTCAATGTTGGAAATGGTTATCATATCATTCTTACTGGAATGTCGAGAATTAATGTAAAACAGGGGCAGTTTGTTCTTTCAGGTGAGCCTCTGGGTATAATGGAAATGCAATTTATTTCAAACAGTGTTGCATTGGATATAGGAAAAACTTCTCCAATGCTTTACATTGAGTTTAGAAAGCAGGGAAAACCTGTAAATCCAACTCCTTGGTGGCAGACTGAAAAAATAAGAAGGAGCCAAAATGATTCGTAAAGTTATTCTTTTGGTCGCTGGGGTATTGCTCGGCGCCTGTTCAATGATTATGGTGCAGTCTGTTGCTGCGAATAATGAAGATAATGCATATAAAAAGCTAGCTATATTTGGCGATGTTTTTGAGCGTGTGCGTATGCAATACGTTACAGTTCCAGATGATAAAAAGCTTATTGAAAATGCTATCAATGGCATGCTCACATCACTGGACCCTCATTCATCTTATTTGAATGCTGAAGAAGCCAAGGATATGCGGGATTCTACGAAAGGAGAGTTCGGAGGTCTTGGTATTGAGGTCACTATGGAAAAAAACTTAATTAAAGTTGTTTCACCAATGGATGATACTCCTGCTTCAAAAGCAGGTATTCTAGCAGGAGACCTTATTTCAAAAATTGATGATGTACAAACGAATGGTCAAACATTGAATGAAGCTGTTAATAAGATGCGAGGTGCTCCTGGAACACCAATTACCTTAACAATTATTCGTTCTGGCGTTGATAAGCCATTTGAAGTGAAGATTGTTCGTGATATTATCAAAGTAAAAGCGGTGAAATATCGGGTTGAAGGTGATATTGGATATTTAAGAGTTATCCAGTTTTCTGAACAGACATTAAATAATCTTCTAGCGGCAATTAAAGATATCCAATCTAAAATTCCTGAAGATAAGCTAAAAGGTTACGTCCTTGATTTGCGGCTTAATCCCGGTGGGCTTTTAGATCAAGCTGTTAATGTTTCGAGTGCTTTTCTCAATAAAGGTGAAATTGTGTCGACTCGTGGGCGCAAAAAGAGTGATGTGACAAGATTTGATGCGAAGCCAGGTGATGTCATTAATGGAAAACCGCTCATTGTTCTTATTAATGGTGGTTCAGCAAGTGCTTCTGAAATTGTTGCGGGTGCACTGCAAGATCATCGTCGTGCAACAATTTTAGGGACGCAGTCTTTTGGTAAAGGATCTGTTCAAACAATTATTCCTTTGGGTGAAAATGGGGCTTTACGCTTAACAACAGCACTTTATTACACGCCATCAGGCACTTCTATTCAAGGAACAGGGATCACACCAGATATTATTGTAGAGCAACCACTCCCTGAAAAATATAAAGGTTATGATGTAAAAGTTGGTGAGTCTGCATTAAAAGGACATATCAAAGGAAAACGAGAGAGTAATAAAGGATCTGGTTCAGCTGCTTTTGTTCCCAAAGACCCTAAAGATGATATTCAATTGAATGAGGCTTATAAACTGTTACGAGGTGAAATGGCAAATGCAGCATTTCCACCAGATCCCAATAAGGATGTGTTAAAGTGAGAATTGATATCTATAGCTTGCGATTTTGAGGAATATTAAATGGATGCAGATATTAATTTGAAGATTCTTCCATATCGCAAATGTGTTGGGATTGTTGTCTTTAATCATGAGGGGAAAGTGTGGGTTGGGCGTCGTTTAATGATGCCCATTCATGCAGATGCAGATATTGACATATCTCATCGTTGGCAGCTTCCTCAAGGAGGGATTGATGAAGATGAAAAACCATTAGATGCGGCATATCGTGAACTTTATGAAGAAACGGGTATTCGATCTGTAAAGTTGATTAAAGAAGCACAAAATTGGTTCCATTATGATTTTCCACAAGAACTTATTGGGTGCACATTAACAAATAAATATCGTGGGCAAATACAAAAATGGTTTGCTTTCCAGTTTACAGGAAAGCTTTCTGAAATTGCGATTAATCCGCCACCAGATGGCAATAAAGCGGAATTCGATCAATGGAAATGGATTGATCTAGAAACCCTTCCGTTGATTGCTGTTTCTTTTAAAAAGCACGTTTATACGAAAGTTGTCAGCGAATTTCGAGGTAGCCTTAGACCATTATAAAAGCTATATGATTATGAGAAAGCTTTTTTTATTAAGATGCTTTATATTATAATAAATAATAAACATGTTTATCTTTTATGTAAAGAACAGGAATATAAAATGAAAAAGTTATTTAATTTACTTATAGTTTTTACTCTCTTGAGTATTTCATCTGTTGCATTTGCAACAAGTTCAAAGCCTCCTGCATCAAAAGATGCGGCAGCGACATTGCCAAATGGAGCTTCTTCTTTGACTGAAACCTACGGTTTGTGGACTATTAACTGTGGTATACAAGAAGGGAAAAGAATTTGTTTTATGCACCGTCAAGAAGTAAATGAGCAGGGGCGTGTTGTTGTGGCTATGGGCCTTACTCTCGATGCTGAGGGTGTTGTATCTGGTAATTTAACAGTTCCTTTTGGCATTTTGGTTTCTAAACCTGTTCGTTTACAAGTTGATGAGGGAAAAGCTGTTATCGAAACCGGTATCCGGACTTGTGTACCAGCAGGTTGTGTGGTTCCTGTCGTTTTTGACAAAAATCACGTAGCAGCTTTACGTTCTGGAAAACAGTTAAAGTTGGCGATGACAATTGCTGCTGCAGGTGAACCAGCTTTGAATGATTTATTTGTTCAGCTAGATGGTTTTAGCAGTGCTCTTAATCGTTTGACTGCTTTGCAGAAATAATTTTAAAACTAAAAGCGGCCTTTAAAAGGCCGTTTTTAGTTTGTTTGTTTTTTATAATTAATAATTAAAACGATGAGATTTAAGATTAATCCTATAAGGGATATTCAGATTTTTTGCCGTTTCTTCTATTTTATGTGCTATTTTTAATTTTGATATTTGTTTT
This sequence comes from Bartonella sp. AA9NXGY, assembly GCF_042196845.1. Lineage (NCBI taxonomy): Bacteria > Pseudomonadati > Pseudomonadota > Alphaproteobacteria > Hyphomicrobiales > Bartonellaceae > Bartonella > Bartonella sp. AA9NXGY. The sequence goes on along the minus strand of NZ_JBHIRB010000006.1, from coordinate 107,644 downwards.
CTAACTGCATCGTCATTAAATAGAGAGATGAAGAATTTAGATGTCTGGTTTTTATTCAAGAAAAAAGAGTATTGAAATATAAAACCATTTTTTGATACACAGACCTGCTTTAATGAAGGTTTTCTATACGCTCTTCTGTTTCCTTGATTGAAAGGGATGACGCATGATTTATGCATTGCTTCGAACGATTGATTTGATTTTTGAGATTTATATTGATATTTTAATCGCTAGTGTCATTTTTTCTTGGCTTTATGTCTTTAATATCATAAATTCACGCAATCGCTTTGTTGTTTTGATAGGAAGCTTTCTATATCGTCTTACAAATCCCGTTCTAAGCCGTATCCGGCAAATTTTACCAAATTTTGGAACGATTGATATTTCACCTATTGTAGTGTTCATTATTATTTATTTTATTCGTACTTTTATGTGGCGCGTTTACGCAAACATGTATGTATAGAAATATTACTTGAGGCGAATACATGTTTTATCAAGTTGATAAAAATAACTTGATTTTGTTTGTATATCTCATTCCAAAATCATCTGTTGACAAAATAATAGGGGTTGAATGTAGGGATGGTGAAAAACAATATCTGGTTATACGCCTTCGTGCTGTTCCTGAAGATGGAAAAGCGAATAAAGCTCTCATTAAATTTCTTGCGAAGCAGTGGAGAATCCCATCTTCTTCTATTTCTCTGAAAAACGGTGCAATATCTCGCTACAAACAACTTTACTTTTCAACACATTTAGAAGAGCTAAAACAGATATGGCAATCCTTTAGAGATTACATCTCGTAGAAAAAATAAATAACAAAGCCTATTTTTTTATAGGCTTTATTTTATTAAAATCGTTATACTTTTTTATTGCGCTCAACAGCTTGCCTAATTAATTCATGAGCAAAGTTTTTATCACGCCATCCTTCAATTTTAGCCCATTTTCCAGGTTCCAGATCTTTGTAATGCTTGAAGAAATGTTCAATTTGTTTGAGTGTAATCTCGGGCAGGTCTGTATAGTCATGAATATTGATATAGCGTTTTGTTAATTTTGTAGTGGGAATGGCAATAATTTTTTCATCTTTACCACCATCATCTTCCATCATTAGAGCTCCGATGGGGCGAACATTAATAACACAACCAGGCATAAGTGGACGGGTATTACAGATAAGGACATCAATAGGATCACCATCATCTGAAAGCGTATGAGGGACAAAACCGTAATTTCCAGGATAAACCATTGATGTATGAAGAAAACGGTCAACAAATAATGCACCCGACTTTTTATCCATCTCATATTTTATTGGCTGCCCACCAAGGGAGACTTCCACAATAACGTTAATATCTTCTGGTGGATTTTTGCCTACGGGTATTTCCTTAATATTCATAGAGACATCCTTTCTGGAATATAGTGAGGCTCAATACAATTAAATATTTTACCAAAGAGATTATGAAATTAATTTGAAATTGATGCACGTGTTTTTTCAAAACGTTTACGTTCATTAGGATCAAGATAGAGCTTGCGGAGACGAATATTTTTAGGGGTTACCTCTACAAGCTCATCATCTTGTATCCACGATAAGGCGCGTTCTAATGTCATTTTAATGGGAGGCGTTAACTTTACGGCCTCATCTTTTCCAGAAGCGCGCATATTGGTGAGTTTTTTTCCTTTTAACACATTAACTTCTAAGTCATTATCTCGTGAGTGGATGCCAATAATCATACCTTGATAGACTTTCACACCCGCATCGATGATCATAGGTCCACGATCTTCAAGATTAAAAAGAGCATAAGCGACAGATTCACCGTTGTCATTTGAAATCATAACACCATTAACACGACCAGCAATGTCTCCTTTATAAGGTTCATAAGCATGGAAAAGGCGATTCATAATTGCTGTACCACGTGTGTCCGTTAAAAGTTCAGATTGATAACCAATGAGTCCTCGGGTTGGGGCATAAAAGACAAGGCGGACACGATTACCTCCAGAAGGACGTAACTCCACCATTTCGCCTTTACGTTCAGACATTTTTTGTACAACAGTACCGGAATATTCTTCATCAACATCGATAACAACTTCTTCGATTGGCTCAAGAGTTATTCCATTTTCATCTTTTTGCATAACAACACGTGGGCGTGAAACACTAAGTTCAAATCCTTCACGGCGCATATTTTCAATGAGAACTGCAAGCTGTAATTCTCCTCGTCCTGAAACGTAGAAAGAATCTTTATCGGCTGATTCTTCAATTTTAAGAGCGACATTGCCTTCTGCTTCTTTTAACAATCGGTCACGAATGACACGACTTGTTACTTTATCGCCTTCAGTTCCAGCAAGGGGACTATCGTTGACGAGAAAACTCATAGTAACAGTAGGAGGATCAATTGGTTGGGCAGTAAGGGGTTCATTGACAGTAGGATCACAGAAAGTATCAGCAACGGTACCTTTTTGCAGACCTGCAATCGCAACAATATCACCAGCACTTCCTTCTTCAATAGGTTGCCGTTCTAAGCCACGAAATGCTAAAATTTTTGAAATACGCCCAGTTTCTAAAAGTTTTCCATCTTGTCCAAGAACCTTGACATTTTGATTGGGTTTTAGAGAGCCAGAATGAATCCGTCCTGTAATAATTCGTCCCAAAAACGGATCCGCTTCAAGAATAGTTCCAATCATGCGAAACGGTCCTTCTGCTACACTAGGAGAAGGGACATGCTGCGTCACAAGATCAAATAAAGGACCTAATCCCTGATCTTTTGGTCCCTCTGGGGCTTCAGCCATCCATCCATCGCGTCCAGATCCATAAAGAATAGGAAAATCAAGCTGTTCATCGGTTGCGTCAAGAGCAGCGAAAAGGTCAAAAACCTCATTAATGACTTCATCAACGCGTGCATCCGGTCGGTCAATTTTATTAATAGCAACAATAGGGCGCAATCCTACTTTCAATGCTTTGCCAACGACAAATTTTGTTTGTGGCATTGGTCCTTCAGCAGCATCAACAAGTACAATGGCTCCATCAACCATATTGAGGATGCGTTCAACTTCTCCACCAAAGTCAGCGTGTCCTGGTGTATCAACAATATTAATTCGAGTATCTTTCCAAACAACAGATGTCACTTTCGCTAGGATTGTAATTCCGCGTTCTTTCTCAATATCGTTTGAATCCATCATACGTTCGCTTGTACGCTGATTATCACGGAAGTTTCCTGATTGCTTGAGAAGCCCGTCTACAAGCGTTGTTTTCCCATGGTCAACGTGGGCAATGATGGCAATGTTACGCAATTGCATAAATTTTCTTCTTTTCGTTTAATGAAATTTCATTTGAGGTAAAGTCTTTACATTCTTTGCCTGACTATTAGAAAACCTTTTACATGTTTTTTTATAATTTTGGAAGATGGAGGCAATATTTTTATGGCAAAACTATTTATCCAAGTCTTTAAGGCTCTATTGAGCTTCAATTTCTGAAGCTTCGTAAAAGTTTTTATAGTACGTATGTTCTATTCTCGAGCTAAGAATTATCCAAAAAATCACCGTCAACTTGATTTTTATCAATATGACACAAGGAATTTATATGAGCTCTTGTAAGAGTAAGTATAAAGCTAGCCATATTATTGTTGTTGTTTTGCAAAGAGATTAATAAAAATCCGGAATATCTCTCAATCCATAGCCAATTTATTGACAACTGTACAACATTTTTATTCTAAATAAAGCTTTTTCTTATTCTATAACTTGTCAATCAAAATCCAGATCTAATGCAACCGTGTATTTGAGGTAAATATTGAGATGATTAAGAATTTTATAAGAAGCTCTAGCTTTTGTATGCCAGATTGGGCAAGAGTTATATCTGTTTGATTTATTTATGAACTCGGCATACAGTCTTATTTAGAAAGAATATGAAGGCATCCAAAGAAAATTCCCATCTTTGCTGTTAATCCAATTTATAATTTCAAAAGCATCTAAAGTAATATCTTTTAAACCATGGAGATAGTGCATTGCCTTACTTTTGTTAATTGCACTCTCTAATAGGAGTATGCTTTTCATGCCAAACAGAACACTTTAAACAGCATATACTTTTTGTTGCATATTCATGTACTTAAGAGAGATTGCTTAACGTACACTACATCCATTCCATGATAGAGCTCATAAATGATATAATATACGCGAATAGTATACTATTAACGCCTTTGTGAAGAAATATAAAGCCTGTTGAGTATCATCATGATTATTCTTTCTCAGCTGTCAATATTGCGCCAGTTTTTGATACGAGAGAGAGAGGATATAAGAAGTATTTTATTTTTTCTTGAATAGTTTTTAGACATACACCGATCTCGTTTGTGACTGGCAAGAAGATGACTTTAATCGATTTAATATGAGAAGCTTTATGATGAGGTAAAATTACGTTATTCGGAGCTGTTATTCAAAAAAATAATAAATTATCTATAGAGCGGTGCGCTAGAAAATAAATAATAAAGCTTATTCTCTTATGGAAAGAATCTTAGGTTACATGACAAGATTTTTCCATAAGTAAGAGTTTTTACTTTACATGTTTAAAGAAGAGTTCCTGACAAAATGAGAGAAGCTACAGAAAAATAGATTATAATGCCCATGACATCTACTAAAGTTGCCACAAAAGGAGCAGAAGCACTTGCTGGATCAAATTTTAAACCTTTAAGAATAAAAGGCAACATAGATCCAGAAAGAGAACCAAAGGTAACGATTCCAACTAAAGCTGTACCCACTGTTGTCGAAATAGCAATCCAATGTTGGCCATAGTCGTAGATACCCAGTTTTTGCCAAAGAGCAATGCGCGTAACACCAATAATTCCTAGTAAGAGACCAAGGGATAGTCCTGTTGGAATTTCACGAATGATCACTTTCCACCAGTCTTTCAACGTGAGTTCACGTAAAGCCAATGCACGTATAATAAGGGATGTAGCCTGTGAGCCGGAATTTCCTCCTGAGCTCATAATGAGAGGTATGAACAGTGTAAGAATAATCGCTTTTTCGAGTTCTGTTTCGAAATGTTGCATAGCGCTTGCTGTCAGCATTTCACCGATAAAGAGTAAAGCGAGCCAGCCTCCGCGTTTTTTCATCATTTCAGGAAACTTAATTTGCATATAGGGCTTATTAAGTGCTTCCATACCCCCAAATTTATAGGCATCTTCATTCATTTCATCGACCATAGTATCAAGCACGTCATCAACGGTTACAATGCCAATGACATGGTTACTTTCATCAACTACAGGCACAGAGAGAAGATCATGGCGCTGGAAAAGGCGTGCGATATCTTCATGATGTGTGAAAGGTGATATTGTAATGGGCGAGTCATGGGTAGGGACATTAAGAATTTGTTCATCAGGTGAGGCAAGAATAAGGTTACGCAGGGAAACAGCTTTGAGAAGAGTACCTGTTTTGGGGTCAATTACATAGCTGGTATAAACTGTTTCACGTGTTCGCTCGACCTCACGAATGTGATCCAAAGTTTTTTGTATGGTCCAGTTTGAAGGAACGGCTATAAACTCTGTTGTCATCAGTGCTCCTGCTGTATGATCAGGATAACTGGTGAGTTTTTTAAGTTCAGCGCGCGTTAAGGGGTTAAGCAAGGCATAAAGTCGTGTACGGGTTTCCTTATCCATTTCTTGAAAGACGTCTGCAGCAGCATCGGCAGACATGCCATCAAGAATTTCAACAGCACGATTTATAGGGAGAAGTTCTAGGATGGCAGCAGGTTGCTCAAGCTCTGGTTTATCAAAAAGTTCGATAACATAATCAAGAGGCAGAAGACTAAGAATAGTTACACGTTCCATGATATCGAGGTCATTGATGATATCAATAGAGTCTGCAAAATGCTGGTTCTTTAACTTTTCAGCGAGAGCTTCAGGAGAAAATTTTTTGAAGTCGAAGGCCGTTTTGATTTCAGTCATGATAAAGTACCTCCTGAAGAGTTGGAGAGTTGTAAATCTAGATAATAGATGAGATAAAAACAAAAGTTTATGGAAGATTTAAAAAAACTCCCCAGCTATATTCCCAATTGTTAATATTTGAAGTAAAGTCAAGGATAAATTATAAGTTATAAACAAGTTTCTGAATCACTAAAACGAGAATACAGCTTAATTTGAGGATAATATAAAAACGTAAATGTAAAAATCAGTTCTGATTTTACCATCATTTCTTTAATGTAGTTTGCGATTTTCAAAAGAATCTAAAGCAATATTTTATAAAGAGTGGAGATTATGCTTTTCTCCAAGTGTTTTTGTTAATATGCAATTCTATTGTGATGTGCGAGCGAATAATCTTTATTGCTTCAATATAATATGGTTTGAATGAAAGAACTTTACGATTTTCAGGTTTTTTTATTCAATAGGGTTTTGAAAGGTAGTTTTGAAACTCACGAAATAGTTTTAGTATGTTATCAATTTGTGTCGTAAAGATAATTGTTACAGTTTAAATTTATAATGGAGACATAAAGTATTATGACAAAAGCAGCAGTGCTGGACTGGAAGGGATTTTCAGGTCTTCCTGATTTTTCTTCTATAAGTGACGAAGATTTTAAACCCGCTTTTGAACAGGCACTTCAAGAAGCAGAAGAAGAACTAGAGGCAATTGCGATGGTGCAAGAACCACCAACGCTTGAGAATTTTTTGCAGCCTTTTGAGCTTTGCGGCAAAGCGCTTGATCGTGTCTGTTCAATATTTTTCTTACGCACCAGTGCTCATACGAATGTATTAATTCAACAGCTAGAGCAAGAGTTCGTTGTAAAACTTTCTCGTTATTCTTCAAAAATGATGATGGATGCGCGGATATTTGCGAAAATAGATGTACTTTATAAACAGTCGCAGCTGGGCACATTTGAGAGTGAAACAACACGTGTTCTTGAATTATGGTGGAAAAAGTTTGTTTGTCATGGGGCAAAACTCGATGAAAAAGCTAAGAAACGGCTTTTGGAAATTAATGAAAGACTTGCTTTTTTAAATGCTACTTTTGGACAAAATGTCTTAAATGATGAAGCTGAATGGATTCTGTTTTTAAAACAAACAGACTTATCTGGTTTACCGCAAGATCTCATTGCTTCAATGAAGGAAATTGCGTGTGAAAGAGGCAATGAAGAAGCGTATGCATTAACACTAGCACGTTCGATTGTTGAACCTTTTTTAAAATTCTCTGATCGTCGTGATTTGCGTGAGGTTGCATTCCAAGCTTGGGCTAAACGTGGTGAAAATAATAACAAGAATGATAATAAAACAATTATTGTAGAGATTGTTGCGCTTCGAGATGAGCAGGCTAAATTATTGGGATATAAATCTTTCGCAGATTTGAAGCTCGATAATACTATGGCTAAAAGTGTTGATTCCGTTATGGATTTGCTTATGCCTGTATGGGAGCGCGCAAGAGCGAAAGCTTCTACTGAGCAAATTGACTTACAAAATTTTGCCAACAATCAGGGCAGCAATGAATCTTTAGCTGCTTGGGATTGGCGTTATTATGCTGAAAGACTTCGCACTGAAAAACTTTCTTTCGATAGCGCTGAGATTAAATATTATTTTCAGCTTGATCTTATGATTAAAGCGGCTTTTGGGGTAGCCGAAAAACTCTTTAGCATTACATTTGAAGAAAAAAACGCTGTTACACTTTGGCATCCTGATGCACGTTTGTGGGAAGTAAAAAAGTCTGATGGAAGTCTACTTGGGCATTTTATTGGTGATTATTTTGCGCGTTCTTCAAAACGCTCCGGTGCGTGGATGAGTAGTTTGCAATCACAACATAAATTGGATGGCGGACAAAAGCCTATTATCTACAATGTTTGTAATTTTGCTAAACCACCTAAAGGGGAAGTTGCTCTTTTATCACTTGATGATGCACGTACGCTTTTCCACGAATTTGGACATGCATTGCATGGTTTGCTTTCTGATGTCACATGGCCATCTGTGTCGGGAACATCTGTTTCACGTGATTTTGTTGAGCTACCTTCTCAACTTTACGAACATTGGTTAACAGTACCAGAGATATTAAAATCTTATGCTATACATACAAAAACAGGTCATCCTATGCCACAAGAGTTGATAGATAAAGTCTTAGTAGCACAGACATTTAATGCAGGATTTTCTGCCGTTGAATTTATCTCATCAGCTTTAGTGGATATGGCTTTTCATCAAGGCGAAACAGTCACTGATCCAACAGTGTTTGAACGCCAAGAATTAGAAAAGCTGCAAATGCCTGATACAATTATTATGCGTCATCGTCCCCCACATTTTATGCACGTGTTTGCGGGAGATGGTTATGCATCTGGTTACTATTCTTATATGTGGTCGGAAGTGCTTGATGCTGATGCTTTTCAAGCTTTTGAAGAAACGGGAGATGTTTTTAATTCAGAGCTTGCTGATAAGTTGAAACGTTTTATTTACTCCGCTGGAGGAAGTCGTGATCCAGAGGAGCTTTATAAAGCTTTTCGGGGACGAATGCCTTTACCAGAGGCAATGATTAACAAACGTGGACTATAAGATATAACGGTATGGTTAACACCATGCCGTTTTCATATTATTCGAAAGGTACAGTTGCGATTTATGCAAATTTTCTCTTCATTATAGCTCTGTAAACAGAGTTTTTTATCTTATTCGCTTTTTGTTTATAGAGGAAAATAGATTTTGTATTTTAAATAGACATTATGGGAAAGAAAAATTATCAGCTCGATCTTTTTGATGCCCATTTGGTGGAAACCATGATTTTTTTATAAAACTTGACTTTCTTTTGCCTAAAAGGTGAGTGTTTTTTTGTACCATATCATCGAGGTTCATTGGAAGCTGACGCATAATTTTACTCCGCTCTTGATTCTCTGATTCTTGTATAAGTTTTTGAATAGCTTTATCGGTTGAGTATGAATTTTCATGAGAAAAGGCGTGAAAATTTAAAATATTTTTCAATGGTTTTTCTAAATAAGAGGCAATTTTTTTCTTTCCTTCAGGGGTGAAATGCATGCCATTATTGGTGCGTAATTTGGTTGTTTTTCCATTAATATCATAGCCTGAAAAAGAAAAAATTCCTTCTTCATCACTAAAGCCGCTCCAGATATCGAGAAAATACCCTCCTGCTGTTTCTGTTTCTTGTTTATAGAGCGCATTAAAAATTTTCATTTTTTGTGTCAAAAGGTCATTTCCAAAAGAAGGTTGACCTATCCATATCCATGATTTTCCAGAGGCGTGAAGACTTTCAGTAATTTCGATAATTCTTTGTTTGTAGATGCGTATCCATTCTGACTGATCTGTGTTAATCATGTTATGAGAGTCTGTGATGGGTTGATTATCATTTGCACCGATCATCATGATAATAACATCGGGGCTATTTTGGTCAATGAGTTTAGAAATATTGCTTTGCCAAGAATAATAATCCGTTCGAACTAAGCCGGAAGCTGGTATTGTGTTGTTCATGATAACGATATCGCTATTATTTATAAAAAACTTTTTAAGTGCATCGGCAACAGCGGAGGCTGCAAAATCCCCTACAACAAGAATGCGTTTTGCATTCTCATTTTTTAGCTTTTGTATGTTTTTTTGTGTTACGATCTTTTTTTGCGGCTTGTCTATTTTTTGTTCTATAATTTGCGGTGGCTGCTGTGTCTGTTTGTTTTGTTGTGATAACCATTTGAAGAAGTTCGTTGCTTTACTTGGGGATGGCTGTAAGATCCCCACAATAGAAAGTGAAAACAGCAATAATGTCAAATATATCAGGCGAAAAGAAGACAAAACCTTAGTCTCCATTATTGTTTGCGAAGGAGAAAAAGCACTTGAGATGATGGATATCCATTTTCTTTTAGACCGTAATGCAGCTGAAAAGCTTTGATTGCTTTGCGAGAGGCTGTTCCGATTTGTCCATCAATATCTCCTTTATAATATCCCAATGCACTTAAGCGAGATTGCAGTTCTTTGCACTCTTGGAAGGTAATAGGCTGAAAAGGTCTTTGCCAATCATGCACTAATCCAAGATGTCCAGCAATACGATCAGCAAGAAGGGAAACAGCAAACGCATAACGATCTGCATTATTATAATGTTTCAGAACAAAGAAATTTTTTGTGACTAAAAATATAGGTCCTTTTGCTCCATCTGGATATTTTAATATTGCTTGTTCAGCTGATGTAGGAAGAGGGTGCCCATTTGCGTGTTTTACACCTAATTTTTTCCATTGTTCAAAGGAATACCAGCCTTCAGGAAGGTTTTTCCCCTGCGGCACTTTTACCTCTACTCCCCAAATAAGATTAGGTTGCCAGCCATTTTTGTGGAGAAGGTTAGCAGCAGTAGCCAGAGCATCTGGAACAAAGTTCCAGATATCACGCCGTCCATCTTGATTTATATCAACAGCATAGGCGAGATAACTGCTTGGAATAAATTGTGTATGTCCCAATGCTCCGGCCCAAGATCCAGTGAGTTGAGAGCGTTTAATTTCACCACTTTGTAGAATTTTCATAGCAGCAATCAGCTGTGTATATGCGTATTTTTCGCGTTTTTTATCGGCATAGGCTAGGGTTGCAAGTGAGCGAATGGCATCACGCATTACACTTTTATTGGCTAAAATTTTCCCATAATTGCTTTCCATTGACCAAATAGCAAGCAGAATATTACGGTCAACACCAAAACGTTCTTCAATTTGAAGAAGCCATTTGTTCCATTTTTTTGCTTGGCGCCGTCCTTCCACAATTGCGATATCATGGACACGATTATCGAAATAGTTCCAGGAAGGAGCAACAAATTCCGGTTGGTATGCGGCGCTTTTTAGAACTTCAGGATCAATGGCATTAACACCTTTAAACGCCATATGAAACGTAGAAGGGGTAATATTGTGAGCAATAGCTATTTTTTTAAATTCTTTAATCCAGTGTTTAAATCCGCTATCAGCATATGAAAGGGATATAAAAAACATAAAAAAAGCAGAAAAAATAACGGCAGAGACAGTGAAAAGAGTTCTCCAAGCTATTGACTTCTCTAAAAAAGAGAAAGTCTTCAATTCTGTTTTTTGCATTTTGAAATCCCCATTAATATTCAATTCATTAGATGTGCAATAACTTTATTTTGTATTTAGTTTAATCGATAATATGATCAAGAAGAGGAAAAAACTGAAATAAATAACTCATTTTAATCCTTTCAATAAATTCTCAGACTCTTTTTACATTTTGATTGCCCATTATAATGATAATCAAAACAATAAGATATCTTTTTTACCATTTCGTAAAAACATATGATAAATAAAACAAAAAAGTTATATGAATTCATTGAGGAGGGTGAGTGTGCGTAAAATCCGGAAAGCAGTATTCCCAGTAGCAGGTCTTGGTACGCGTTTCCTTCCTGCGACAAAAACGATTCCTAAAGAAATGCTAACAGTTGTTGATAAACCTGTTATTCAATATGTTGTGGATGAGGCGAGGGAAGCTGGTATTGAGCATTTTATTTTTGTGACTGGACGTAACAAAGCAGTCATTGAGGATTATTTTGATGCGCAAGTTGAATTATACACGACACTTGCTGAATGTGGAAAGAAAGAAGATCTTGCACACTTATACCGTTTACAGCCATTACCAGGGTCAACTTCTTTCACTCGGCAACAACAACCTTTGGGATTAGGGCATGCTCTTTGGTGTGCGCGTGAATTAGTTGCAGGGGAACCTTTTGCTTTATTATTACCCGATATGTTGATACAGGCGAAAAAGGGCTGTCTTTCTGAAATGATGAGCCTTTATGAAAAGGTGGGTGGGGGGAATATTATAGCAGTTCAGGAATGCGATCCTAGAGAAACACATAAATATGGTATTGTTGGGAAAGGCAAACAGATTGCAAATGGTTTTGAAATCACAAAAATGGTAGAGAAACCGGCACAAGGAACGGCACCATCAAATTTGTACATCAATGGACGTTATATTTTGCAGCCAGAAATTTTTAATATTCTTTCCACTCAAGAACGGGGAACAGGAAATGAAATTCAATTAACAGATGCTATGATGCGGCTTTCAAATGAGCAAGATTTTTGGGGTTTGCAAGTAAAAGGGCGCACTTTTGATTGCGGTTCTAAAGCTGGTTTTATTGAAGCCAACGTTGCATTTTCTTTGGCACGCGCTGATATGCACAGCCACGTTTCTGCTTCATTGAAAAATTTACTGGAAACCATTAATGTTGAAAAGTGATATAGATCCCTCACTTAATTTTATTGATCGAATTTGATTATGACAATACCGTCTCCTCATATGGCTTTGCAAGGTGCAGTAGCATCAGCGCTTAAAACACTTGCTAGTGAAAAGCAGGGGCTTGAAGCTCTTGAAAAAGCTCTTCTGGAAAGTCTTTCTTCTTCTTTTGAAGCGGCTGTTCAAACTATTAGAAATGCTCGTGGACATGTGGTTATTACTGGTCTTGGAAAAAGTGGTCATATAGGGACAAAAATTGCAGCAACCTTAGCCTCAACTGGAACACCTGCCTTTTTTGTTCACGCTGCAGAAGCCAATCATGGTGATCTTGGTATGATTGGCTCTGATGACGTTATTCTTGCTTTATCATGGTCTGGTGAAACTCAAGAGTTAAGTGGTATTATGAGTTATGCGGCGCGTTTTCGTATCCCCCTTATTGCGATGACATCAAGTAAGCACTCTGTGTTAGGACGACAAGCTGATATTGTACTATTATTACCAAAGATAGAAGAGGCTTGCCCCCATGGTTTAGCCCCTACAACTTCAACAATTATGCAATTGGCAATGGGAGATGCATTAGCGGTTTCTCTTTTAGAAATGCGTGGTTTTACCGCAACGGATTTCAAAATATATCATCCTGGTGGTTCTCTTGGTGCAAGCCTTAAATACGTGTGTGATATTATGCATGAGGGTGATAATATTCCTTTGGTTATGCAGGGAACAGCTATGACTGAAGCGATGAATGTTTTGGTGGAAAAACATTTTGGTTGTGTTGGTGTTGTGAATCAAGAAGGTGAACTAATCGGAATTGTAACTGATGGCGATCTTGCACGTAACATTCATTTTAATTTATCAAAATTTAATGTTGACGAGGTGATGACCAAAGCTCCTAAAGTTGTAAAGCCAAATACACTTGTTGGTGCAGCAACAGCTTTTATTAATGATCATCAGATTGGTGCATTTTTTGTGGTTGAAGATAAAAAACCGATAGGAATTGTTCATTTTCATGATCTTTTGCGCATTGGCGCTGCTTAGATTAAGCTTCCCTATCAAATAAAATGTTATTTTAGGTTGAAATAGATTGAATGATACAAAGTTACAATTTTATTGTGAGGTGGCTTTACTGATATTTTGTGGAAGAAAATGATTATTTTACGCATTTCATAATGTTTAGAAAATTTTCAGGGTAAAGATTATACTAGCCTCTTTGCGTATTTTAGAGAGGATTTTCTATCAGGAGGAGAAAGGATATCGCCTCCTGCTTAATGTGTGTGCTCCCTCTGTTCTTAAGAGAGGTTTCCCTTGTACTTTGTTAAGATTTCCGCTTAAGGAAAAACTGTGCTCCTGTATGTGAGGTGCAGAGAAGTTGTGTGGCGTCATATGACATTGTACAATTGACTCTAGAAATTGTTCCACGGAGAATAGAGCGTATTTCAATTTCTATATTTTGGGCATTGAGATAATTATATGCTCCTTCTGATAGTTTTTCTTCTGTATCTGCTGCATGCGTTTCAAAAACACCATTGTGGAAAGAAGAAATAATACCATTCTCATCAACCCATTTTCCATCAATTCCAGTTGGCATATTTGAGTTATAATATCGCGAAAAGTTACAGGCACTTAACAGCAAGGCGGTAATTGTAAGACATAAAATATGATAGGTATGTTTCATTTATTGCACTCTATTTAGATTATTTTGCTCTCTAGTTTCTATAACATTATTAAATTACCCCATGAGTCAATATGAAAAATTTGATAAAAATCAATGAAAAAGCAAAAAAATGGAAAAAAATGCCTTAATGTTGTATTTAATTGACAGCTTGATGAATTTCGTAAGTGAAACACAAGAGGTAAAATATTTCTTATGGTTTACAACAATTTTTATATTAAGCTGCTAAGTAGTCTCAAAGGAGATTATTGACATTATGGTTGGTCCCATTCTTGTTGCGAGTGAAGATTATGGAAGACGTATAGAACTTTCTTCTATGCTGCGAGGTTTTGGTTATCGTGTCATTGAAGCAGAAAATGGTCTCCGTACGATTGATCTTTTACACAGGCGTAAAAACATTGTGCTTGCACTCCTTGATGTCGTTATGAGTGATTTGAGTGTGAGCGATTTGATTAAAATGATTAGAGTTGCTGGTGTTTCTGTTCCTATTGTCGTTATAGCACAACAAGAGAATCAGCATTTACTCCAGAAAGCTTTAACAGCTGGAGCTATTGATTATTGGATCCATCCAGTAACATTATTACGTGTAAGAGTTACTTTGGATATCCTTGCTCTTATTTCTGCCTTGGAGCATGAGGTTCGAGATATTCGGCGAAAAAAAGAGAATCATTTACGGTTTTCTGATCTTTGCGTAAAAAGTAGAGCTATGCAGATAGTATTAGAACAATCGAGACAAGCAGCAACTTCTTTACAGAATCTTTTGATAGAGGGAGAAGCTGGAACAGGACGTGAGACATTAGCTCGGATTATTCATCATGAGGGATTATTTTCGGAGGGTGTTTTTGTTCGCTTTCAATGTTCAGCCATCGTTGATCCAGAAGAAGAAAATCAGCAGTGGTTTAAAGAATTCCTACCATTGGTTTCTTCTCTTGAAAAAGGGACACTTTGCCTTTGTGATATTGATCGACTTGAGCCCATACAGCAAAAACGGTTTGCTCATTACCTTAAAGAAAGGGAAAGGGATACAAAAGGAGATTTTTTTCCTTTTCGGATCATCGCTATTTCAACATCGCGTTTAAAGGACTTGGTTAATGAGAACTTTTTTTTGCATAGTTTGTTTGAACAATTTTCTCACTTGTCTATTAGCGTTCCTGCTTTACGAGAATTAAGGGATGATTTTCCAGAGATCACACAACGTTTGATTGATCGCATTATCACAGAAACAGGGCGATCACATGTCCATGGTTTAGCAGGCTCTGCTCTTTCCTTGCTTATGCAGTATGATTGGCCTGGCAATAGAAATGAGCTTGAAACCTTTTTATTTCGTGCGATTTTACTCAGTGAAGGACCGTTATTAACTGTTCGAGATTTTCCGCAATTAATGGGAAATTCATTAATGAATGTTCCCAATATCATTGAGGGTAATATGCAAGAAGATAATGAGCAAGAATCGATAAAATTTTTGAATACTGATGGGCATGTACGTACTTTTGCAGAAATGGAGCATGATATTATAGAGAAAGCGATTAAACATTATAAAGGACATATGAGTGAGATTGCGCGTCGCCTTCATATTGGTCGCTCTACACTTTATAGAAAAATGGAAGAATTGAGAGCAATAAGAAATCAAGAACGAAAGTAAATTCATAACAAATTTCTCTTCATGACAAGCAAGCGTTTCAAAAAATAGAGTGAATTTTGATAAAGTCCGTGGGGGAAAGCTGAAGAAAACAATCATTTATTGTAAAATTTATCTATAGTGGATGATTTTGTTGATTTAAATCAAATATAAATTTTATGTGACTATTTTAATCGTTTGTTTCAATTTATACAATTTTAGTTAAGTTTACATTTATTAAAACAGAGAAGCATTTTTAAAAACTTTTAAATACTACCGCTAAAATTTTTGTATCATCAATATTAAATTTATACTCTCTTAAGCAAGAAGTGGCATTTTACCTGCTATACGATTAAGATAAAGTGATTAGTGTTATCGTTTGCATTACTGATGATGTGATAGTTTAAAATAGAAAGTTTGCCCTCTTTGACTCTTTTACAGATTGTTATTGGTTTTTTCCTCTTTTTTTTTATTGCATCTATGTTGGCAATCTACACCTATGGGCGTTTTGTGAAAAATGCTAGGGGAAAATGTTCTTATGCGTTACCTCTTCAGAAAGATGAAACTAAGCTTGATCGTATCGTCAGTCAATTAGCTGAGAAAGAAAATGGATTGGGGATTGATAAAGATGCCCTTTCCCTCATTATCAGCAATTTGGATGCGTTTTGTGTTCGGGCAATAGGAGCTGCAGAGGCTGGACGTAGCCTTGATCTGATGTATTATATTTGGGATGATGATTTAACGGGGCGCCTATTATTAAGTGAAATAGTTGAGGCAGCTGATCGAGGGGTTCGGGTACGGCTTCTTTTGGATGATATTAATGCTCAGGCACGTGATCCAGCTTATATTGCACTAGATAAACATCCTTATATTGAGGTGAGAATGTTTAATCCAGGGCGATCGCGTAAAGGTGGTTTACGCCGTGGTTTAGAAATTATATTACGGGCAATTACTGTAACACGTAGAATGCATAATAAAGCTTTTATTGTTGATGGCAGGGTCGCTTTTGTAGGAGGACGTAATCTTGCAGATTCTTATTTTGATGCTGGTAAAGAATCCCATTTTCGAGATTTAGATTTGATGTTAATCGGTCCTTCTGTTAAAAAGGTAGAAAGTATCTTTGATGATTTTTGGAATAGTGCTGTTGTTTTGCCAATTCATACTTTGGTTGTTCCTAAAAGCGCAAGTGATCTTAGCTATTGGAAAGATAAATTACGAAAGTTTCGTGATTCCAAGGTTGCAAAAGTTTATTTAGATTATGTCAAAGAGCACATTAACTTTAATTGTTTTATCCAAACAGGAAAGCGGTTATTTTTAGCAGACAAAGTTGTTGTTCTTTCTGATCCTCCAGAAAAAGCATTGCGTAAAAAAGCAAGCAATTGGCTTATGAAGGCACTTTCAAAGGTTATTGGAAATGCCCAAAAAACGGTTCAGATTACGTCACCTTATTTTGTTCCTGGTAAGGTTGGCACGCAGAATTTTAGTAATTTGGTTTCAAAGGGTGTTGATGTCAAAATTCTGACAAATTCTTTAGCTGCTACTGATGTAGCATTAGTGCATGGTGGTTATGTACCTTATCGTAAGGCATTGTTGAAAAGTGGTGTTAATCTTTATGAATTAAAAGCGGAAGGCAATACTCATGGGTTACGATTGTTTCGATCGAGTAAGGCAAGTTTACATGCCAAAGCTTTTTTAATTGATCGTAAAACAGCTTTTATTGGATCTTTAAATTTTGATCCAAGATCAGCATCATTAAATACAGAAATGGGCATTCTTTTTGAATGTGCTCCCATTACAGCAAGATTAGATTTGTTGTTTTCTGAAGAAACCACAGGGGAAATGAGCTATCATCTGCGTCTTGGTGATAATAATCGTATTTATTGGGATTTTATTGAAAATGAAAAAAAATATAGCATTGACTATGAGCCAGAAAGCAATTTTTGGCGTCGCGCATTTGCAAAAATAATAAGTTGGTTACCTATTGAATCACAATTGTAAATTTTTATAAACCACACTTAAAAAAAATATTTATTTTTCTTTTCATTTTGTTTGTAGCATGGCATAATTTTTTGCCAATCTACCATGTATGAGAACCGCAGTTGTATTTTAAAGCTTCTTGCGGTGTTTTATTATAAAAGGAATTTTGATATGGCAAAGATTGTTGAAACGGGGACAGGTGCATTGGCACTGACTTTTGATGATGTACTTTTACAACCCGGTCATTCTCTTGTTATGCCTAGTCAAGTGGATCTCAGTACGCGCATTGCAGCGGATATTAAGCTCAATTTGCCATTGCTTTCTGCGGCAATGGATACGGTAACAGAATCGCGTTTGGCAATTGCTATGGCTCAAGCTGGTGGTCTTGGGGTTATTCATCGTAATATGTCTCCTGCAGAGCAGGCAGAAGAAGTTCGCCAAGTAAAAAAGTTTGAATCTGGTATGGTTGTTAATCCAGTCACCATTGGACCAGATGCAACACTTGAAGAAGCAAAATCTTTGATGCGCTCTCATGGTATTTCCGGTATTCCGGTTGTTGAAAATGGTGCTAAAGGTGAAACTGCTGGACGGCTTGTTGGCATTTTGACAAATAGGGATGTGCGTTTTGCATCGGATCCTAAACAAAAAATTTATGAATTAATGACGCATGAAAATTTAATCACAGTGCGTGAAAATGTTCAACTCAGTGAAGCGAAGTATCTTTTACATCATCATCGTATTGAAAAATTATTAGTTGTGGATGAACAGAATCGTTGTGTCGGACTGATAACAGTTAAGGATATTGAAAAAGCAAAATTAAATCCAAACGCTGCCAAAGATTCACAAGGTCGCTTGCGTGTTGCAGCTGCAAGTAGTGTAGGGAACGATGGGTTTGAGCGGGCTGAACGATTAATTGATGCAGGCGTTGATATTCTAGTAATTGATACTGCACATGGACATTCTCAGCGTGTATTAGACACTGTTG
Organism: Bartonella sp. AA9NXGY; assembly: GCF_042196845.1. Classification (NCBI taxonomy): domain Bacteria; kingdom Pseudomonadati; phylum Pseudomonadota; class Alphaproteobacteria; order Hyphomicrobiales; family Bartonellaceae; genus Bartonella; species Bartonella sp. AA9NXGY. The sequence continues at coordinate 89,249 of NZ_JBHIRB010000006.1, read as the reverse complement.
AGCGTATTAAAAAAATGATGTTTTCTCCAGCTATTATTGCTGGTAATGTGGCGACTGCTCAAGCAACACAGGCTTTGATTGACAGTGGTGCGGATGCTATAAAAGTTGGGATTGGTCCTGGTTCTATTTGCACAACGCGAATTGTTGCAGGTGTTGGTGTTCCTCAGCTTGCAGCCATTATGAATGCTGCAGAAGTTGCTGAAAAAGCGGGCATTCCCGTTATTGCTGATGGGGGGATAAAAGCTTCGGGTGATTTTGCTAAAGCCTTAGCAGGTGGGGCTTGTGCTGCTATGATTGGCTCTCTTTTAGCGGGTACAGAAGAAAGTCCTGGCGAAGTCTATCTTTATCAAGGACGATCCTTTAAAGCTTATCGCGGCATGGGATCTGTTGGTGCTATGGCACGAGGATCGGCAGATCGCTATTTTCAAGATGATGTTCGTGATGAACTTAAGTTGGTTCCTGAAGGTGTGGAGGGGCAGGTGGCTTATAAAGGTCCTATAGCATCAGTTCTACATCAGCTTGCTGGTGGACTTCGTGCTTCGATGGGGTATGTTGGAGCAAAAGATCTCGTAGAGTTTCGTGAAAAAGCAACGTTTGTACGTATTACGAATGCGGGACTCCATGAAAGTCATACGCATGATGTTTCTATCACACGAGAGAGTCCAAATTATCGTGGGCCAGTTTAAAGATACAAGAGCCTAATATCATATTGCATAAATATAAAATTTTCCGAGAACAAGAAAGAGAGACTGCGCTTTTTTCTGTTTGTAATTTGGTGTAATAATCCCAAAAAGGAAAGAATTAGAGGTTAAAATTCTAATTCTTTCTGTTAAGACTATATGAAATAAGTTATATAAAATTAGAATTAACTTTTTGTTGTCTTCCGTCCAGTCTTTGACGCACGTTGGCGAGTGTTTGTCTGATCACTTTGGACGGATTTCTTTCCGTTGTTTGAGGGCGTTGTATTATGACGGCTTTTAGACGAAGTTGTTTTTCCATTATTATAAGTCATTATTTTCTCCTTTAAAATTGTCTGGCAGTTGCCATTAGAGTAAAAACGGTCATGCCAAATAGTGGTTCCAAGCATTTTCTAAAAAGTTAATTTTTTGTTGAACGTAAGATGAGCTTGTTTAATTTTATGAGAAGATTTTTTCTATTGTTCAGACAATCCTCGTAAACTTTATTTTACGCAAATAAATTAAAGAGTTTGTTTTTTTCGTAATGCATGGCGGAAATAAGTTTTTTATGGATGGCTACGTATCTTTTAGTATAAGAGGTAGAAGGATAAAAAACGAATGGGCAGAAGATGAAAGGAAAAATTTAGATACTCTAAATTGGATCTTATAAAAAAGTATGATCAGATCATTTTAATATTGAATGTAAATTTTTTATGGCGTTGAGAAGGTTTCATTGGCAAGAAGGCGATAATATTATTTTTTTAGATGATTTAAAATTTTATTATTTTAATGGGAGAAATGAATGCGATTAGGTGGGCGTTTGCAAGCAGCAATAGATGTTCTCACAGAGATAGAAATGAAGCATCGCCCAGTAGGAGAAGCTTTAAAGGATTGGGGTCTTTCTCATCGCTTTGCTGGAGCAGGTGATCGTGCAGCTATTGGTACAATCGTTTATGATGTTTTAAGACGACGTTATTCTTTACAATGGCGTATGGAGAGTGATGATATCCGAGATATCGTTTTTGGTGCCTTATTAGATTCTGGAAAAATGACGCTGGAGCAAATTGACGGTGAGTTGGCAGAAGATCGGTTTGCACCGCAGTTATTAGGGGCTAAACAGCGTAAATCGTGGCAAGGTCAGCAATTAGTGGATGCTCCAGACTATATTCGTGGTGATATTCCGCAATGGTGTCAAGCGCATCTGCGTCCTTTATTTGGTGATAATTGGATCACTGAAGCGGCTGCGTTAGCAACGCGTCCTTCTTTAGACCTACGGGTAAATAACCTAAAGGCAACACCAGAAAAGGTGCTGAAAGAATTAGCAAAAACCAAACTTAAATCTTTTCCATGGTTTGGGCAAGCTTTAAGAATTGCACCGATTGAAAAGTTTAATCGTCATCCCAATGTTCAAGTGGAACCAGCTTTTCAAAAAGGACACTTTGAAATACAGGATTTAGGATCTCAAATTGTTGCTCACCTTGTGGAAGCGCAAGAGAGCATGCAGGTATTAGATTATTGTGCAGGTGCTGGTGGCAAAACATTAGCTTTAGCTTCCGATATGAACAATCGTGGGCAAATTTATGCTTATGATTTTGATAAAGTGCGCCTAGCTCCTATTTTTGATCGTCTTCGACGCGCTGGTGTTCGTAATGTACAAACACGAGCACAAAAAGAAGAATTGAAGCCATTAATAGGCCAGATGGATAGAGTTCTACTAGATGCACCATGTAGTGGGACAGGAACATGGCGTCGTCGTCCAGATGCGAAATGGCGTTTAACATTAGAACAAGTGAAACAACGCCAAACAGAACAGAGGGATATTTTGAATGAAGCGATAGCTTATCTTAAGCCAAATGGGCGCTTAATCTATATTACCTGTTCTCTTTTTACAGATGAAAATGAGGAACAAATTTCCCATTTCCTTCAACAACATTCTCATTTTTCTCCAATAGATATGCCAGCGCTTTGGCAGAAACATTTTAGTTTTTCTCCTGTGCAACCAGTTTTTTCAAATTATGGACTTACTTTGTCGCCAGCCACAACACAAACAGATGGGTTCTTTTTATCTGTGTTGCAAAAAAAACATTGATCCATATTTTTGCACTTTTTATCATAAACTTTACGAGAATAATCTTTTTCGTAAGAAAATAGGCTTGTGAAAAGAGAAAGATTAAATCATAACTCTCATGAGTTTTCTTTTACAATTGTTGATTGGTTTTCTATGAGCATATCACATCCAGACACTGTTCTTATTATTGACTTTGGTTCACAAGTTACACAACTTATTGCACGACGGGTACGAGCAATGGGGGTATATTGTGAAATTGCTCCTTTTCAATTGGCTTTAGAAGCTGTGCGCCGCATAAATCCTAAAGCTATTATTTTATCAGGGAGTCCTTATTCCGTTATTGATGAGGGCTCTCCGCGTGCACCAATGGAAATTTTTGAGGCGGGTGTTCCGATTTTGGGTATTTGCTATGGTGAACAAGTCATGTGTGTTCAGCTTGGAGGAAAGGTTGAAGCTGGACATGAGCGTGAATTTGGGCGTGCTTTTTTGGAAGTTCAAGAAGAGAGTGCCCTTTTTGATGGAGTGTGGGAAAAAGGTTCTCGTTATCAAGTATGGATGAGCCATGGTGACCGTGTGGCAGCTTTACCAGAAGGTTTTCGTGTCATAGGAACCTCAAAAGGAGCTCCCTATGCGGCTATTGCGGATGAAAAAAGACATTTTTATGCGGTACAGTTTCATCCTGAAGTTATCCATACACCGGATGGTACAAAACTTTTGCAAAATTTTGTTCATAAGATCTCTGCTATTAAAGGCAATTGGTCAATGGCTTCTTATCGTGAGCAGGCAATTGCTACGATACGACAAAAAGTTGGGAAAAGTCGTGTGATTTGTGGTCTTTCAGGGGGAGTGGATTCATCTGTTGTAGCGGTACTCCTTCATGAAGCTATAGGAGATCAACTGACATGTATTTTGGTAGACCATGGGCTGATGCGCAAGAATGAAGCTGAAGAAGTTCTCACGCTCTTTCGTGATCATTATAATATAGAGCTTATTCACGTTAATGCTGCTGATGTGTTTCTTAATGCTTTAAAAGGTGAGACAGATCCAGAAAAAAAACGCAAAACAATTGGTCGCCTTTTTATTGAAGTTTTTGAAGAAGAAACGAAAAAAATAGGAGGTGCAGAGTTTTTAGCACAAGGAACACTTTATCCAGATGTTATTGAGAGTGTGTCTGCTATTGGTGAAACGGTAACCATTAAAAGCCATCATAATGTGGGTGGGCTACCAGAACAGATGAAGATGAAACTTGTAGAACCGTTACGTGAGCTCTTTAAGGATGAGGTTCGCTCGCTAGGACGAGAGTTAGGGCTACCGGAGCAGTTTATTGGTCGCCATCCTTTTCCAGGTCCCGGCCTTGCAATTCGGTGTCCAGGTGCTGTAACACGTGAAAAATTAGAAATTTTACGCGAAGCAGATGCTATTTATCTTGAGGAAATCCGTAAGGCCGGTCTTTATGATGAAATTTGGCAAGCTTTTGCTGTTCTTCTTCCAGTTCAAACTGTTGGTGTTATGGGGGATGGTCGCACTTATGAATTTGTTTGTGCTCTTCGCGCCGTCACATCTGTAGATGGAATGACTGCTGATTTTTATCCTTATGATATGGCGTTTTTAAGTAAGACAGCAGCACGTATTATTAACGAAGTTAGAGGGATTAATCGTGTTGTATATGATGTAACCTCAAAGCCTCCTAGTACTATTGAATGGGAATAATTAAAATGAAGGATAAGTCTTTTAAGAATAAAATATGACTGAGGGTTTGATATTCGAAAAGTGTAGAAAAAATCATTTAAAAATGATTGTGTATTTTCATATGATATAAGCTTTTATCTGGCAATCTGTACGTCAATATCGTTTAAAATTGAGAAGTGTGGGATTTTGCATGTCTGAGAAAAAAATTGTTGCACACCGTGGAGGAGCTCATCTTTATCCTGAAAATACCCTTTCGGCATTTAATAATGCTATAGCGTTAGGTGTTGATGAAGTTGAATGCGACGTTCATTTGCTAAAAAGCGGTGAAGTGGTTGTCTTTCACGACTTCCGTCTAGACCAATTGGTTGGAAAAAAGGGGTATATTCACGACATTGATAATGAAACACGCAAACAACTCTGCGTAAAAGGAAGCCAAGAAGCACCTCCCTTATTAGAAGAAGTGCTTGATCTTTTAGCACCAACGAATGTTGCATTGCATCTTGAAATCAAGACATGCGGTGAAGTGGAGCGCGAAACAATATTATCCCAAAAAGCGCTTGCGCTAATAAAAAGCCGAAATTTATCAGAACGGGTTTCTGCTATTAGTTTTGATCCTTTTATCCTTCGTCCTTTTATTGAAGCAGGAATACCATCTGGTCCATGTGTTGATAATTTCGAAGGTGATATGTACCGTCATTTTTCTGAATGGAAGCAATTAGGTTATTCTGATCTAAGTTTAGATGGCTCTATTGTTTCACAGAACTTTATTGAATCAGCTCTTGAGGCTGGTTTTACTGTAGGGGTATGGACAATTAATGGAAAAGCTCGGTTATCATATTGGCTTGATATGCCTGTACATTATATTACGACAGATCAACCTGATCTCGCATTGCAATTGTGTGCACAAAGGTAAAAATACATCAACACAAAAGGAACTATATATCTTCATAAAGTTAGCGTAATGAAAGAAGAAAAATTATCTAATATACGACAATAATACATTGATTTATAATCATAATTAATATTTTATTCATGTGAGTAAGAGACCTTAATACGTAAGATTCTCTTATTTCAAATATTTTTACAATGAATCAATCAAAATCATTCGTTTGCACATTACAAGCAGGGTTGGTGTGTGGATAAAAAATGATTGAGAAAAGAATAAAAATATTCATTTAACGTATTTTAAATGCAAGATTTGTTGAAGCATTAGGATCGCACATGATGATGTCGTTTTGCACTTTTATGAAGTGTAAAAATGATGGCATACAAAAAGTCTTATATACTTTAATGGAGAGGCTTTAGGGCTTATTTTATAGGTGCTATCATGAAATGTAGATGTATTGAAAGATTTTTTAACAGCATGGAAATTGGTTATACAGTGTCATTTTGTTTTGCGTGAGGGGTGTGATCTTGTTACAGGGAAAGAGACTATTAAGCGCTTCAAAATGATTTTCTTAATTTTAAAAAAATTCTATTTGTCTCTTCTTTAAATTCAGTAGCAACATCGTGTTAAAGTTATAAGCCGAAAGTTATAAGACAAATAATAAAAGAATAAACAATTCTTTTTAAAAAAGTAAATCCAGATATTAAAATAGTCATTGAAATGATATTTACGATCTATATCTTTTTACCAAGTGACTTTTCTTATTTAAGCCATCTCACTTTTTTCAGATAGTTACAAACACGTATTTCGTTAATACATAAGAATGCTTATAAAAGAAAATGAATAAATTTAAACAAATTCATTTGACCTTTTGGTGGTTCCTGTTTAAATGAGAGAATATGTTTCTGAAATAAAACTGTCATAGCATGTTCATGTGTAATACTATAAATTTAGGGGTAGTTTGTATTCCATCACTTCAGAAAGGGTGAACCATGAGTCGTTTTTATCTTTCCATAGCGGCCACGGTTGCTATCATAATGTCTACAGCGGGGGTGACAGCAAGTTTTGCACAGACAAAAATCAGCTTTTGGCATTCTATGAGTGGTGAATTAGGAAAGCAAACTGAAAGTCTTATTAACGATTTTAATGCGAGTCAGTCTGAATATAAAGTTATTTCTTCATATCGCGGTGAGTATGAAGAGGGTTTGATTTCACTCATTGCAGCATTTCGTGGAAAGAAACAGCCAGTGCTCGCTCAAATTTATGACGTTGGTACTGGAACTATGATGGCTGCAAAAGGCGCAATCTACCCATTTTATCAACTTATGGCTGATACAAAACAAGAATTTGATCCTACAGATTATTTCCCTGCTATTAGTGGTTATTACTCCGATGAACAGGGACGTATCGTCTCTATGCCATTTAATATTTCAACACCCATCCTTTATTATAACAAAGATATCTTTAAAAAAGCAGGGCTTGATCCAGAACAGCCTCCTAGAACATGGCAAGATATAGAAAACTTTTCCAAGAAAATTCTTGAGACTAAAGCGGCAACTTGTGGTTTTACAATGGCTTATGCCGCTCAATGGATTGGTATAGAAAATTTTTCAGCGTTGCATAATGTTCCTTTTGGAACGAAGGAAAATGGCTTCAAAGGACTTGATTCAGAACTTGCATTTAATGGACCTTTACAAGTGCGTATGTGGACTGACCTAAAAAAGTGGTCTGATCAAGGTATTTTCCGTTACGGTGGTCCAGCAGGTGCATTAGATTCAACACCAATGTTTATGGCACAAAATTGTGCAATTTTTATGCAATCTTCAGGATCACATGCTGGGATTGTTTCTGAAGCGCAGTTTAATGTGGGGGTTGGAATGCTACCGTACTATAAGGATACAGAAGGAGCACCACAAAATTCAGTTATTGGGGGAGCTTCTATTTGGGCGTTTAAGGGACATACTCCAAAGGAATATGCAGGGGCAGCCGCTTTTCTTAAATTTCTTTCAAAAACAGAAAATCAAGCAAAATGGCATCAGGAAACAGGTTATCTCCCAACCACAAAAGCGACTTATGAATTGAGCAAAAAACAACATTTCTATGAAAAAACACCAGGTGCGGATATAGCTATCAAACAGATTAATCTTAATCCACCAACAGTTAACTCAAAAGGGATAAGATTTGGTAATTTACCACAAATTCGTGCCATTCTTGATCAAGAGTTGGAAGCTGTTCTTAGTGGTTCAAAAACGCCGAAAGATGGTTTAGATGAGACCGTTGAACGTGGAAATAAACTCTTGCGTGAATTTGAAAGATCTAATCATTAATTTCGTTTTATTGTTAAACATTAAAGACTCAACAAAAACGGTTGAGTCCTTTTTGTTTACTTTTTTAAAGTCTCTACATTTAAAGAGCCCTACGAATGCAAGAAAAACATGCATATTTTAAAAATAGTCTACTTTCTTACGGACTGCTTTTTCCTCAGCTTCTTGTGACTTTTTTGTTTTTCTTTTGGCCTGCTGCCCAAGCAATAAAATCATCTTTTGAGCGTGAAGACCCTTTTGGCTTTACAACAACCTTTATTGGTTTTGAGAATTATCTAACTGTTCTTTCTGATCCTACTTATCGGCAATCGCTTCTTACAACCGCAGTATTTTCCATCTCAGTTACTGTCGCTTCAATGACAATATCACTTCTCTTAGCTGTCTGTGTTGATCGTGTCATACGTGCAAAAAAGGCTTATACAATGCTTTTGCTCTGGCCCTATGCTGTTGCTCCAGTATTGGCAGGTATATTGTGGCTGTTTATCTTTCATCCCACCATCGGAATTATCCCTTTTCTTCTCGAGAAAATAGGGGTGCTATGGAATTATCGTATTAATGGCACTCAAGCAATGATTCTTATTGTCATTGCGGCTAGTTGGAAACAAATTTCTTACAATTTTCTCTTTTTTCTTACAGGTCTTCAGTCTGTTCCGCGTTCTCAAATAGAAGCAGCCGCCATTGATGGTGCTGGTCCCTTTAAACGATTTTGGACAGTGGTTTTCCCGCAAATTTCACCAACGACGTTTTTCCTTCTTATTGTCAATGTCAATTATGTTATGTTTGATACTTTTGGTATTATTGATAATACAACTTCTGGAGGTCCTGCGCGTGCAACGAGCATCCTCGTCTATAAAGTATATGACGATGGCTTTAGAAATCAAATAATCGGTGCATCAGCAGCACAATCAACAATATTGATGTTGATGGTTATTGTCTTAACGTTTATCCAGTTTCGCTGGATTGAGCGCCGTGTACAATATTAGGAAACAAATTATGGTTGAAAATCGCCCTGTTTTGAAATTTCTAACCCATATTATTCTCATTGTTGGTATTATCATTATTTGCTTTCCAGTTTATGTTGCTATCATTGCATCAACTCATAGTTCAGCAGCATTTAACTCAGGAACACTTCCTCTTTTGCCTGGGAAATATGCTCTGGAAAATTATAAAACAATCTTTGGTGATGGCCTTGCACAGCTGGGTTTGCCCAACCTCTGGCCACTCTTAATGAATTCATTCATTATGGCTCTTGGGATTAGCGTTGGAAAAATTATTATTTCACTTTTGTCTGCTTATGCAATTATTTACATGCGCTTTCCCTTCCGAAAAACTGCTTTTGTTCTTATTTTTGTTACATTGATGCTCCCTGTCGAAGTTCGTATTCTTCCAACCTATGAGATTGTTGCAAAATTGGGGATGGTTAACACCTATAGTGGAATGATTATTCCACTTATTGCATCTGCAACCGCTACATTTTTATTTCGCCAGTTTTTTTTGACTGTTCCAGATGAACTCTTAGAGGCGGCACGTGTTGATGGTGCAGGTCCAGTTAAATTTTTTAAGGATATTCTTCTTCCTCTTAGTAAAAGCAATATCGCTGCTTTATTTATCATTATGTTCATTTATGGATGGATACAATATCTCTGGCCTCTTATCATCACAACGGATCAAAATCATCGAACGATCCTTATTATTTTAAAACAGCTTATTGTCGAATCACTTCAACATGATCCTCAATGGAATATACTCATGGCAGTATCGGTTGTTGCCATGGTTCCTCCTGTTCTTGTTGTTATCTTCATGCAGCGGCTTTTTATCAAAGGCCTTATTGAAACGGAGAAGTAATTGTGGCCATAATCCAGTTATCAAATATAAGAAAACAGTATGACAACGGCATTCTGGTCATTGATGATTTAAACTTAACTGTTGCCGATAAAGAACTTCTTGTTCTTGTCGGTCCTTCAGGGTGCGGAAAATCGACCTTATTACGTATTATAGCAGGACTTGAACAAGTTACCTCAGGTGAATTATGCATTGATAACGAATGTATCAATGATCGTGAACCAGCTGATCGTGATATCGCTATGGTTTTTCAAAATTATGCCCTTTATCCCCATATGACAGTTCGTGGAAATTTAGAATATGGTCTTAAAAATCGTAAAACTCCTAAAGAAGAAATTAAAAAACGTATCGCACATGCTGCAAAGCTTTTGGAGATAGAACCATTTCTTGATCGTAAACCACGACAATTATCAGGAGGACAACGTCAGCGTGTTGCAATGGGGCGTGTGATTGTACGTCAACCCCGTGTTTTTCTCTTTGATGAACCTCTTTCAAATCTTGATGCAAAATTACGGGCGCAAATGTGTATTGAAATAAAAACACTACAGCGTTCATTAGGAACAACGAGCCTCTATGTTACCCATGATCAACTAGAAGCTATGACATTAGCTGATAGAATAGTCGTTTTGAATAAAGGAGCTATCGAGCAAATTGGAACACCAATGGAAATTTACGATACTCCAGCAACAACATTTGTTGCTGATTTTATTGGTTCTCCTCCTATGAATTTTCTTGATCGCTATGTCTTAGAACAACATTTAGGGCATTCATTTTCTTATGGTGAAGAAACTGATCTTTTAGCATTCAGACCTGAAATAATCTTATTGGGCGAACATCCAGATAAAGGGCCTGTCTTTCACACAAAAATTGAGCTTATCAAGCTTATTGGAACAGGTTGCCATGTTTTAACGCGTTGGAATGGTATCATCTTTACGATTGAAATAAAAGAACGCTTGACACACGACTATGGTCAAAAACTAAGTTTCACTGTTGCTCATCAGAATTTTCATACTTTTAATAAAAACACAGGAAAGCGCACAAATAATAAGTAAGCATTAATTGATGTGATACGACTCTCTTTTATGCTGCGTCATGATAATGGTGTGTTTTGACTTTCTCGATTACATTCACAAAATCAGAGTATAATTGATGAGATTAAAAATAAAATTTTAAATGGTAAAGGCCCATTGTCACATGATGTTGAGAATATTCGAAACACTCATATAATGAAATCTTGCACTTTTATGGTATATAAGAAGAATATAATTTTCAAACATCAAACATAATAAAGTTCTTTTCATTGTAGAAAAACATCAAGAGATAATAACCATTTATTAACCATATTTCTTCTCATTTAGAAAGGTACTTTATCAATAAAAAACAATCTATTATTATCTATTTCCTGATGTAATAATTTATGTATCTTATAAAGAATGAATAAGAAAAATAGAGAGAGAAAATTATTCATAGATGATGGCACTATGCACCTTATATCTTAACTTTGATCCATTTTAGCATCTATAGGGTATAAATTTTTTCTGTAAAATCAACTTTGTTTTATATCATTGTCACCAATCATGAGGATTGAGTATCATTGGTAACATAATCATAGATCTATGATTTTATGAATTTTTTCTTCTCTCTTTCGTAGAAGATTTTTTAAGGTTTCGTGATAGCATCAATGATGGTATTTACATTATGTTCCATCATATCGAGATAAGTTGCTGCAGGGCCATTTTTGTTTGACAATGCATCAGAATAAAGTGTTCCACCAATTGTTAAACCTGTTTCTTTTGCAATCTGTTTTATGAGACGGGGATTAGAGATGTTTTCAACGAATAGGGCAGTTGCTTTATTCGCTTTAATTTGTTTTATAAGTTTAGCAACATCGGCTGCGGTTGCTTCAGTTTCTGTTGAAGCACTTTGAGGGGCAAGGATAGTAAAACCATATTCCTTGGCAAAATAGCCAAAGGCATCATGAGATGTGATAATGATACGTTTATCTTTAGGAATGGTAGCAATTTTTGTTTTCAGGGTATCTTGTGCTATTTTAAGTTTTTGGATGTAGGTTTCGGCATTTTTTTTGTAGCTGGTACAGGATTGTGGATCGATTTTACAAAAAGCAGCAGCGATATTCTTCACATAGATTTTGACATTGGGAATTGTTTGCCAAGCGTGTGGATCAATAACGCTGTGGTGGTGATGGGCATTATGTTCTTGATTTTTCATTTTGAGGGAGGGAATGTTAGCGCTAACTTCGACAAGAAGTGCTTTTGTACCACTTGCTGTAATGAGGCGATCAATAAATCCTTCTAAATGAAGCCCGTTGATGAAAATAATTTGAGCATTTCTAAGAGCCTGAGCATCATGGGGGGTAGGTTCATAAGTGTGGGTATTCGCATTGGGACCTACAAAAGTGGTCATAGAGATATGGTTGTCTCCTACATTTTTTACGAGATCTGCAAGAATAGAAAAGCTCGCAACAACTTTGATTTTATTGTGTGCAGAAGCAGAAAATGGAGAAAGGGCAAGCAATAAAGCTCCAAGAAGAACAAATTTTTGAGCAAACTTAGGCACATTTTTTTCCTTAAAGTGAGGAGGTATAAAAGAGGTGGGGAAACCATGTTACAATAAAGCCACGTGGACTTATCAAACAGGAAACAAGATAAATAAATCCTGCGGCAATGATGATAGCAGGGCCGGAGGGAAGTGAAAGATGAAAAGAAAGCAGGAGACCACATACGCTAGAAATGATTCCAAAAAGAGTGGAAAGCGCGCAAATAGGGCCTAGCCGTGAAAACCAAAAACGGGCTGTAATGGCTGGAATCATCATAATACCAACGGAAAGTAATGTTCCTAGTGATTGAAAGCCTCCAACCAGATTCAGCACCACAAGTCCAAGCAATGAAATATGAATATATTTACTCAATGGAGAGAGTGATTTAAAAAAGAGGGGGTCAAAGCTTTCTAAAACGAGTGCACGCCAAAAAATACAAAGGCTGCAGAGTGTAATCAGCATTATAGTAGTGATTAACCAAAGGGCTTGTGCATCAAGTGCAAGAACCGATCCGAATAAGAGATGAAGCAGCTCAATTGTTGAGTCTTTCAGTGAGATAATAATAACACCTGCCGCGAGTGCAATAAGATAAAAGACGGTCATGGATGCATCTTCTTTCTGAAAGCTGTTTCGTGAAATCAAAATGGTTGCTAAAGCAACAATAAGACCAGCGAAGATACCACCAAGTGTCATAGATATGAGGGAAAAACCACAAATCAGAAAAGCAATTGCAACACCAGGAAGAATGGCATGAGAGATAGCATCTCCTGTCAAGCTCATTCCACGGAGCATCAAAAATACACCAACAGGACAAGCGCTAATAGACAGAAAAATAGAACCGATAAGGGCGTTTTGCATAAATTGGAAATCAACAAAGGGGGCAAGAAAAAATGTATACACGTCTTATAACCTAAGAAAGAGAGGATCATTGATGAGAAGATTTTGTTTTTGTGCGCTAATAGGAAAAGAATTGGATGTGAGAGGTGGCATAACGTGATGAAGGGTGTTGTTTAAAAACTGTGTTGTTTCTCCATAAAAGGCGTTTTGTTGATCAATTTGAATCATTTGGGGGAAAAATTCTTGCACGATGAGAGGGTTATGGAGTGCTGTGAGAATTGTGCGTCCTTGCTGTTGCCAGTATGTGATCAGAGCAAGGAGGTCTTTTTGGGTATTATGATCTACACCATTGAAAGGTTCATCAAGTAAAATAATATTGGCATCTTGTACAATGATACGTGCAAAAAGAGCGCGTTGTAATTGCCCGCCTGATAATGTTTCAAGCGAACGGGGTGCGAGTTCTGTAAGCCCAACCATTTTAAGAGCATTTTGAATCTTAGAATCATAAGGGCGCTGATTCTTCCATAATCCACAAAAAGACCACAGTCCTGTTTTTACAAGCGTTTTCACATCAATTGGAAATGTTTTATCCACATCACATTGCTGAGCAAGATAAGCAATGCGGCTTTTTTTTGGTTTTGTAATTTTTCCTTTAAGAGGTTTAATCAATCCGGCGATGGCTTTTAGCAGTGTCGATTTTCCAGCGCCATTATCACCTGTTATTGCAACCAATGAACCAGCTTTTAACTTTGCTGAAAAGTTCTTTATTGCTATTCTATTCCTATAGCCTAATGTTGTCTTATTGAAGTGCAGATCCATATTTTTTACCATCGTTGCTTATTATTTTGGAAACTATGTAATAATATAACGTTTGTCAACAAAATGTTATATTATTACATAGTTTTAAGTACTGAAAATTTTAGTGGGAAGATCGTGGAAAATTAAAAATAATAATTGAATTCACCTTGACGAAAGAAAGAGAGTATATACTATATATAGTATCAAAATGATTGGTGATTCTAAATAAGCACAAGAGAGGGTGTTAGTGTGTTTCGTTTGGTATCTAAGTTATTTCCATTATTGTAAAGAGTTTATTGGCCAAAGGTATAGCAGTATTTTTACTGAAGGGTCTCTTTTGGAAGGATTTCCTTTCGTTTTTGTAATTGATTTTTGCCGTAAAAGAGCAAACAGAGCTCTTGAAAAACGGTAGTTTAGAACATTAGTTTTTTAGACAGCAGGAGGGAATTGTAATGCAAGCAAAAGATTGTTTTATAACTAGGGGGCTTTGCCATTTAAGTTGTAGAATAATCGCTTATTCTCATCATAGTTTTTGAAGTTATTTGATGAGGAACTCTGTTATGTTCAGGAAGCTGTGTATTATTTGAAAATAACCACATGTTTTGCGTACAATTTCTATTTTTTGTTATTCTTGAGTACCTATAAAATTATTAGATTGACCTTTCAGGGTTGATTGTTTGGAATTGTGAAAGTTGAAGAAAATGTCGATCACTATTTATAGCAAACCATCTTGTGTCCAATGTGATGCTACACGCCGCGCTTTTGATGCAAAAGGCATTCATTATCGTGTTGTTGATATTTCTTGTGATGAACAAGCATACAGTTTTGTTCAATCTCTGGGGTATCGTCAGGTTCCTGTCGTTGTTTGTGGTGAAAATCATTGGTCTGGTTTTAGACCAGATATGATTAGTGGTCTTTGTGCTTAATGGGGCTTATTGTTTATTATTCGAGTGCAACGGGTAATACAGAACATTTTGTCTCGCAGCTTGGGCAACGACTCTTCAAAATTGATAAAAGAAAGCCTTCTGCATTGGTTGGTGAACCTTATGTATTGGTTGTTCCTACATATGCAGATGGTGAAGGAAGAGGGGCCGTGCCGAAAGCCGTTGTCCAGTTTCTTAATGAAGCTGAGAACCGCAAATTAATTCGTGGTGTTATTGGCGGTGGGAATCGTAATTTTGGTCGCTATTATAATCTAGCAAGTAAAATTATTGCTGAAAAATGTTGTGTACCTTGCCTTTATCGTTTTGAGCTGCGTGGAACTGATGAAGACGTTATTTATGTAAAAAAGGGATTGGAAAGATTTTGGAAACAATTGGTATAGGACAATCGCAGAAATCGGATCAGATTACTGATTATCATGCGTTGAATGCGATGCTTAATCTTTATGATGAAAATGGTCATATTCAATTTGATATGGATCGGCTTGCTGCGCGGCAATATTTTCTTCAGCATGTTAATCAAAATACAGTTTTTTTTCATAACCTGAAGGAAAAAATAGATTACTTAATAGAAGAAGGTTATTATGAAAAAGCTTTATTTGAGCTTTATGATTTTTCTTTTATTAAAAAGCTTTTTAAACGTGCTTATGCATTTAAGTTTCGTTTTCCTACCTTTTTAGGCGCATTTAAGTATTATACCAGCTATACACTGAAGACTTTTGATGGGAAACGTTATCTTGAACGGTATGAAGATCGCGTCTGTCTTGTAGCTTTATATTTGGCACAAGGGAATAAAGCTCTTGCTGAAAGTTTTGTGGATGAAATTATTACAGGACGGTTTCAACCGGCAACACCGACATTTTTAAATGCTGGGAAAAAACAACGAGGTGAATTGGTTTCGTGTTTTTTGCTACGTGTTGAAGATAATATGGAATCGATAGGTCGTTCGGTTAATTCGGCCTTGCAGCTTTCAAAACGTGGTGGAGGTGTAGCGCTTTGTTTAACGAATTTGCGGGAAGCAGGGGCGCCAATTAAGCAAATAGAAAATCAGTCCTCAGGTGTTTTACCGGTGATGAAACTCTTAGAAGATTCTTTTTCTTACGCCAATCAGCTTGGGGCACGACAGGGGGCTGGAGCTGTTTATTTGCATGCTCATCATTTAGATATTATGAAGTTTTTGGATACAAAGCGTGAAAATGCTGATGAAAAAGTTAGAATTAAAACGCTTTCGCTTGGTGTCGTTATTCCTGATATTACTTTTGAGCTTGCACGGAATAATGAGGATATGTATCTCTTCTCATCGTATGACATCGAGCGTGTGACAGGTAAGCCCTTTAGCGATATTTCTTTAACGGAGCATTATCGTTCTTTTGTTGATAATGCAAAGATTCGTAAAAAGAAAATAAGTGCACGCGTTTTTTTCCAGACATTAGCGGAAATTCAATTTGAGTCGGGTTATCCCTATATTTTATTTGAGGATACTGCTAATCGATCGAATCCGATAGCTGGGCGCATAAGTATGAGCAATTTATGTTCAGAAATTTTGCAGGTGAGTGAGGCGAGTGAACTGGAGACAGATTTAACTTATCGCACGATTGGAAGTGATATATCCTGTAATCTTGGATCCATGAATATTGCCAAAGCAATGGAAAGTCCTGATTTTGGACAGACCGTGGAATCTGCTGTTCGCGCTCTGACTGCTGTTTCGGATATGAGCAATATTGATTGTGTGCCTTCCATTGCGAAAGGCAATGCTGAAAGTCATGCGATTGGTTTGGGACAAATGAATTTGCATGGGTTTCTAGCGCGTGAGCAGATCTATTATGGGTCTCCAGAAGCGATTGATTTTACCAATATCTATTTTTATATTGTGACATATCACGCCATACGTGCTTCCAATTTAATTGCGCACGAACGTCAAGAAATGTTTGCAGGGTTTGAAAAATCAGCTTATGCAGATGGACGTTTTTTCGAGAAATATATTGAAAAAGAATGGAAACCGCAATTTGCGCTTGTGCAAGAGCTTTTTGCACGGAATAATATTGTTATTCCAGATCAAAAGGATTGGCAGGAACTCAAAAAATTAGTTATTGAGTACGGGCTTTATAATCGCAATCTACAGGCAGTTCCACCTACGGGATCTATTTCCTATATTAATCATGCCACTTCCTCCATTCATCCAATTGCTTCAAAAATCGAAATTCGCAAAGAGGGAAAAATTGGGCGCGTTTATTATCCTGCTCCTTATATGGATAATACGAATTTGAATTTTTACCAAGATGCTTATGAGATTGGCCCTGAAAAAATTATAGATACCTATGCTGCGGCAACACAGCATGTTGATCAAGGTCTTTCATTAACATTATTTTTTCCTGATACAGCGACCACACGTGATATTAACCGCGCACAAATTTATGCTTGGAAAAAGGGTATCAAAAGTATTTACTATGTACGATTACGGCAAGTAGCATTAAGTGGAACAGAAGTTGATGGCTGTGTTTCGTGCAGTTTATAGGAGATCATCATATGACAAAGATTACAACCAAAAATCCTGTTGTGTGCGCTGTTAATTGGAATAGATTACATGATGAGAAAGATCTTGAAGTATGGAACCGCTTAACTGGGAATTTTTGGTTACCTGAGAAGGTTCCACTTTCCAATGACATTCCCTCATGGTCAAGCTTAACGGATGAAGAACGCAAGCTAACGATTCGTGTTTTTACAGGACTAACGCTTCTTGATACAATTCAAAACACTGTAGGAGCCATTTCGCTTCTGGCTGATGCGATAACAGAGCATGAGGAGGCAGTTTTGACGAATATTGCCTTCATGGAAGCGGTTCATGCACGTTCTTATTCCTCTATTTTTTCAACCCTTTGTTCGACGGTAGAAGTTGATGATGCGTTTAGATGGTCAGAAGAAAATATTCATTTGCAGAAAAAGGCTAGATTAGTACTTGAGCGTTATGAAGCAAATGATCCACTTAAGAAAAAAATTGCTTCGACTTTGCTGGAAAGCTTTTTATTTTATTCTGGTTTTTATTTGCCCATGTATTGGGCCAGTCGCGCTAAGTTAACCAATACAGCAGATCTCATTCGACTGATCATTCGTGATGAAGCGGTCCATGGTTATTATATAGGTTATAAATTCCAATTGGGCTTTGCAAAGCTTGATGAAGCCAAAAGACAAGAAATTAAAAATTTTGCTTTTAACCTGCTCTTTGATCTTTATAACATCGAGTGCAAATATACTGAAGATCTTTATGATGCGCTTGGATTGACAGAAGATGTTAAAATTTTTCTTCATTATAACGCTAACAAGGCTTTAATGAATTTAGGTTTTGAAGCTCTTTTCCCCCCTGAGGTTTGTCGTGTTAATCCCGCTATTTTGGCAGCTTTATCACCAAACTCTGACGAAAATCATGACTTTTTTTCAGGGGCAGGTTCTTCTTATGTCATTGGCAAGGCGGTTGCTACCACGGATGATGATTGGGAATTTTAATGTTTGCATGCAAATAGAAGTGCGCGGGGTATTCCACTGAGGTCTTTGCGCATTTCTAAACATTGGAAGCCATTTGTTTCAAACAAATTGCAAACTTCTTTTTCTTGAGAGTAACCAATTTCAACAGCGATAGTGCCGTTTTCTTTTAAGTAGTTGGCTGCTTCATGGGCGAGTTTTCGATAAAAATCAAGACCATCTTTTCCACCGATAAGAGCGCGCAATGGGTCATGTAAGCGCACTTCTTTTGCAAGTTTTTTGATATCTTTTGCGGGAATATAAGGTGGATTGGAAACAATAAAATCAAAGCGATCTGTGACAGAATCAAACCAATCGCTAAGAAGAGGTGTGAAGCGATGTATTACTTCAGCATTTTTTGCATTTTTTGTCGCTGTTTTAAGGGCATCTTCAGAAATATCGACAGCGACTGCATAGGATTGTGGAATTTGTTTAAGAATGGCAATGGCAATGGCGCCACTTCCTGTCCCCATATCAAGGAGTGTTATTTTTCTCGAATTTTCGACATATTTTTTGAGGAAAGGGAGAACAAGATCTATCAACGTTTCTGTATCAGGACGGGGTTCTAACGTCTCTTGAGATAAAGCGAAGGATATGCCATAAAATTCTCGTTCTCCTATAATACGGTAGACGGGTTCACCTGCAATCCGCCGTTGGACAGCCTGTTCTATTTGTGTAATGTGCTCAGAAGATAGAGGTATATCTGGTTGAGAAATTCTTTCAGCAGCATTTATTCCTGTTATCCATTCAATGAGTATTTTCGCATCGAGATTGGCTTCAGCAATTCCTTTCGTGCGCAATTTTTCTTGAGTTTGTTGGATGACATTTTTGAAAGAATATTTGTTCAATTATTGTCCATTTCTATCAGGAGTGCTGTTTGGTGATCTGAGATGAGTGCATGAAGAAGCTCATCAAGATCTCCCTCTAGAATGCGATCAAGCTTATACAAGGTTAGATTAATACGGTGATCCGTGACGCGTCCTTGTGGAAAATTATAGGTACGAATACGTTCTGAGCGATCACCAGAACCAACTTGGCTTTTACGAGAAGCTGAACGTTCACTTTCCGCTTTTTGTCGTTCGATATCGAATAAGCGTGCCCGTAAAATTTGAAGGGCTCGTGCTCGGTTTTGATGTTGTGATTTTTCTGCTTGTACGACCATAATTCCTGTTGGAATATGCGTGATACGAACAGCTGAATCCGTTGTATTAACATGCTGTCCTCCTGCTCCAGATGCACGCATTGTGTCGATACGAATATCTTCAGGACGAATATCAATATCAATATCTTCAGCTTCTGGAAGCACAGCAACGGTAGCAGCAGATGTATGGATACGTCCACCTGTCTCTGTTTCAGGGATGCGTTGCACACGATGAACCCCTGATTCATATTTCAATTTAGAAAAGACACCTTTTCCTGAAATGGTAGCAATAATCTCTTTATATCCGCCAACTTCCCCCTCACTGAGTGAAATAACTTCTACTTTCCAATTGTGAGCATGGGCATAACGTTCATACATGCGGAAAAGATCACCGGAAAAAAGTGCTGCTTCTGAGCCACCCGTTCCTGCTCGAATTTCAACAATAGCGTTTTTTTCATCAGCAACATCTTTAGGCAAAAGCAGAATCTGGAGTTCTTTTTCAAATTGCTCTACTTTTTTATATAACGATGGTAGCTCTTCCTGGGCAAGATTACGCATCTCTATATCTGTTTGTTTATCGTTAATAATCGTTTCTAATTCTGTAATCTCTTCGTAAAGAGCATTTAATGCGCGTATAGAGGTAATAACGGGTTGTAGTTCTGCATATTCAGAAGCTAATTTGACATATGTTTCAGCATTTGGATTCGTCGTCATTTGGCTTTCAATTATTTCAAAGCGCTTTTCAAGCTGTCTCATACGATCTTGTGGCAAAGAAACCATGATAATATTGGCCTAATTTTTCATAATACAATTTTTATAATATTTTGTTGCAATGATTTTTTGTTATAATATTGGCAATGAATTACTGTATAGCATCATACAAAGAGGGGTAATAAAGCAATTCTTTTTTTTGCCAATGAAAACTATTATATTTTAAAGGTAAATTTTTATAAAATTTGATTTGCCTAAGGTATTTTATCTAATGATATATGATTACTTTTTTAAGAGTTTTTTTTTCCGTAAAGTTCAAGGCGGTGATGAATAATATCATAGCCAAGAGATTTTGCAATTTCCTCTTGCAGCTTTTCAATAACATCAGAATGAAACTCGATAACTTGTCCTGTTTCTATATCAATGAGATGATCATGATGTTGCCCATCTGCTTGCTCAAAACGAGATGGACCACCACTAAAGCTATGGCGATGAATTGTTCCATTTCCTTCTAATATTTTCATGGTTCGATAAACAGTTGAGAGTGAAATATTCGAATCTATTTTGTTTGCACGCTGAAAAATTTCAAATGCATTAGGATGATCATTTGTATCAGTCAAAATATCAAGAATAACTCGTCGTTGACGTGTTACTCTTAAACCAGCTGTGCGCAATTCTTGCTCATAATTTCGCTTTTTATTCATTTGCATAGTTTGCTTTTCAAACAAAGGCTCCATGACAGTGTTTGTATTTTTTCTCTGAACCGCAAGGACAACGCTCATTACGTCCAACTTTTCCCCATGTGGTTATATCGTTAGGGTCACGATCTTGTGGATTAACAAATCTATTTTCTTGTGATCGTGCCCATAAGGTGGGAGCATTTTCTTGACTTTGATCATTAAAGACAGAAGAAGCAGCATCAGTTTGCTCAGGCATGGCCGGTTCTGTGGGGTGTTGAATGATTTCAAAGCGCATAAGCTTAGAAGTGACAATTCGGCGCAAATTTCTCAACATACTTTGAAAGAGTTCAAATGATTCTGTCTTATATTCATTGAGCGGATCCCGCTGCGCATAACCACGAAAACCAACAACAGAACGCAAATGGTCTAAACTCACCAGATGTTCACGCCATAACGTATCAATAGTTTCGAGCAATACTGCTTTGTGAAAATAAGCCATAACTTCTGGAGAATATCGTTCAGTACGCTCATTTTCAAGTTTTGTAACAGCATCTGATACACGCTCTAGAATTTGCTCCTCGGCAATTCCATCTTCTTTTGCCCATTCTTCCACTGGAAGCTCAAGATTAAAGAGTTGTTGAAGCTCTTCTTCAAGAGTTTTTGCATCCCATTTTTCAGAATATGTCCCTGATGGAATATAAGCCTCTACGAGATCCTCTACGACTTCATTGCGCATTTCAAGGATCATTTCTGATAAATCATCTGCGTTCATGACCTCCATACGCTGTTCAAAAATAACCTTGCGTTGATCATTCATGACATCATCATATTTTAGCAGATTTTTACGAATTTCAAAGTTTCGTGCTTCAACCTTTTTTTGTGCTTTTTCAAGGGCTTTATTAATCCATGGATGGATAATAGCTTCATTTTCTTTCAATCCAAGTTTTTGCAGCATACCATCCATACGGTTAGAGCCAAAGATACGCATAAGATCATCTTGAAGAGAGAGAAAGAATTTTGAGCGACCAGGATCGCCTTGGCGACCAGAACGTCCACGAAGCTGGTTATCAATACGACGGCTTTCATGACGTTCAGTAGCGATAACGTAAAGCCCTCCAGCCGCTAAAGCTTTTTCTTTAAGCTTCTGAACATCTTTTTTTATTTCTTCAATTTTAGCTGTCCGCTCTGGACCTTCCGGGATATCCTGTAACTCTTGTCGGATGCGCATTTCAACATTACCACCAAGCTGTATATCCGTACCGCGTCCTGCCATGTTGGTTGCAATGGTGAGAGCTCTAGGAACTCCTGCTTGCGCAATGATATATGCTTCTTGTTCGTGATAGCGAGCATTTAAGACTCTAAAATCGGTAATGCCTTCTTTTCGCAAACGCTCTGCCAATTGTTCTGACTTTTCAATAGAGGTTGTTCCAACAAGAATAGGCTGTTCTTTTTCATGAGCTTGACGGATATCACGCACAATTGCCCGATATTTCTCTTCTGCTGTTCGATAAATCTCATCATCTTCATCAATACGTTGTATTGGCAAATTTGTGGGGACTTCGACAACGTCAAGACCATAAATATTTCTGAATTCTTCGGCTTCTGTTGTTGCAGTTCCAGTCATGCCAGATAATTTTCTATACATACGGAAGTAATTTTGGAAAGTGATGGAAGCAAGTGTCTGGTTTTCTGGTTGAATAGCAACATGCTCTTTAGCTTCTAACGCTTGATGAAGTCCTTCAGAATAACGCCGCCCAGGCATCATTCGCCCTGTAAATTCGTCAATAATAACGATTTCATCATTGCGAACAATATAATCTTTATCGCGAGCAAACAGTTTATGAGCTTTTAGAGCATTATTGACATGATGAACGATAGCGACATTTTCTATGTCATAAAGACTCTCACCTTTAAGATGTCCAGCTTGTTCGAGCATTTTTTCAATTTTTTCAGTACCAACTTCGGTAAAGGTCGTTGTTTTTTGTTTTTCGTCTATTTCATAGTCTTCTGGAGTTAAGGCAGGAATAAATGTATCAATAAGGTTATAGAAGTCAGTACGATCTTCTAGAGGACCAGAAATAATAAGGGGGGTACGGGCTTCATCAATAAGAATCGAATCAACTTCATCAACAATTGCGTAATGATGTCCACGTTGGACCATTTGACTATGATCGAAGGCCATATTATCACGCAAATAATCAAAACCTAGTTCATTATTTGTGGCATAGGTGATGTCGCATGCATAGGCCTCTCGGCGGGCATCACTATCAAGATCATGAAGAATCACGCCTGTTGTAAGCCCTAGAAAACTAAAAATTTTCCCCATTGTTTCAGCATCACGACTGGCGAGATAATCGTTTACTGTCACAACATGAACGCCTTTACCTTCCAATGCATTGAGATAAATTGGTAGAGTTGCCATTAATGTTTTACCTTCACCAGTACGCATTTCAGCTATGCCGCAGTCGTGAAGGACCATTCCACCAATAAGTTGCACGTCAAAAGGACGCATGTCATAAACACGTTTTGCGGCTTCACGAACAGTCGCGAAAGCTTCTGGTAAGAGCAAATCAACACTCTCACCTTCACTAAGACGTTTACGAAAGGCATCTGTTTTTTGGCAAAGCTGCTCATCACTTAATTTTACGAATTGTTCTTCCAAAGCATTAATTTGTGCAACTTTTTGGCGGAGTGCTTTGAGATGTCGCTCATGAGCTGAACCAAAAAACTTACGGGCAAAAACACCTAAACTGACCATCTCTGGCCCTTTCTTTTAATTGTTGTCACTCTTGTTGGGTAATTCATACGCTCTCCCCATACTCTACATTTTCTTCAAATTATCTGATATCATTAGTGACATCATGAAATGCAGATGGTACCATTATACTTGCTGGTGTGCAATTTTTCACTCTAATTGTAAAGTAGAGATAAGAGGCTAAGCGCTTTATGTCAACTTTAAGTATGCTATTTAACTGATACAATACAAAGTAATTTAAGATACAATATGTCATTTTTCTCTATTATCATGTTTTTCATCTGCATTAGATAGGATTGGAGAAACTGAGATAAAAGGATAATTTTATACTTTTTTTAAATAAAATTACTAATTTATTTCTCTATGTTTAAAGATTAAAGTGTTATGGTAAAGAAAATTGGAATCTTGAACCTGCCTTCATTTTTAAGGAGTATATTTATGAAATTTAACTTTATCACGCTTTTTTTAGCATCAACTTTATTGGCAAGTACAAGTTTAGGGGTGAGTGCTCAAGAAGGTTTGAATTCATCGTCGAGTGATTTAAAGACTTTAGAGAAAGCTTCTGAAAAAGCCGTTTCTCCTTCTCATGTTATGGCGGTTATTGATGGGAAAAATATTACAGCAGGCCAATTGGATGATTTAGCGCTTGAAATAAATCCTAATTTAGCACGTTTTCCTGATGAACAACGCCGTATGATGGTTCTAAAAGCTTATTTAGATATGCAGGCCCTCGCAAAAGCAGCAAGAAGCAAAGGTCTTGATAAGACAGAAGCTTACGATAAACGTATGGCAGTCATGCGTGACAATGTTCTTCAACAGCTTTATTTTAAACAGGCGATTGTTGATAAAATATCGGATACTGATTTGGAAGCTCTTTATAAGCAAGAAGTTGCTGCTTTACCTAAAGAGGATGAGGTTAAAGCGCGTCATATTTTGGTCAAAACGAGAAAAGAAGCAGAAGCTATCATTAAGCATTTAAATAAAGGCGAAAATTTTGAAGAGATTGCAAAGAAAAGTTCAACAGATGGTTCTGCTGCCGTTGGGGGTGATCTTGGTTATTTTAGCCATGGTCAAATGGTCAAGCCTTTTGAAGATGCCGCATTTGGTTTGAAAGTTGGCGAATACACAAAACAACCCGTTGAAAGTCCTTTTGGTTGGCATATTATTAAATTAGAAGATCGTCGTGTAAAACAACCGCCTGCATTTGATGATGTTAAAGAGATGTTGCGGACACAGCTAATAAAAAAGCGCTATCAAGAACTGATTGTTGATTTGCGTAGCAAGATAGATGTGAAATACCCTGATCCTAATGTTACAAAAATCATGGAATCGCTTCATCAAAATGGGACGCTACTTCCCGATGAGACATCTGATGAAGAAGATACGGAATAGCTAGGAAAAATAAGTAGATAGCCTCTTTAATAGATAATTTGCTAGGTTAGTTTTGTTCAAAAAGCCTAGCAGTTTTCTATGAGAGGTTATTGATCTGCAATCATTTCATTTTTTATAGAAAGCATATTGTGGTTTTGAAAATCTCTCCTTTGTCTCCTCAAAAGATCCAAGAGCTTTCTCCATTATCTGGTGTACGGATAGCAACAGCTGAAGCTGGGATTAAATATAAAGATCGTACAGATCTTCTTTTCATCATATTCGATAAGCCAGTGAGTGTGGCCGGTGTTTTTACCCGTTCAAAATGTCCATCTGCACCTGTAGAGCATTGTCGTGCATCGCTTCCTCATGGGGTTGCAAGGGGTGTTGTTGTGAATTCTGGAAATGCAAATGCTTTTACAGGAAGCAAAGGAAAGCACACAACCGATGCAATTATTTGTGCAGCAGCGAACGCTTTAAAGGTTAGAGAAGATGAAATTTTTATAGCTTCTACGGGTGTTATTGGTGAGCCAATGGATGCATCGGGTATTGTCAATCTTTTACCAAGTATGACAGAGACAGCAGAAGAGGGAAATTGGTTGGAAGCTGCAAAAGCCATAATGACAACGGACACATTTCCAAAACTTGCTACGTGCACTTTTGACTGTGGGGGAGAGCGTGTTACCATTAATGGAATTGCAAAAGGTGCTGGTATGATTGCGCCCGATATGGCGACAATGCTGTCATTTGTGGTTAGTGATGCTACCATTTCTTCGGATGCACTCCAATCCATGTTATCAGAGGCAGTTGAGGGTTCTTTCAATTCAATTACTGTTGATAGCGATACCTCAACTTCAGATACGCTTATGTTGTTTGCGACAGGGAAAGAACATTTTCCCTGCATTAGATGTAAAACAGATCCGCGTTATGAAGTATTCTCAAAGCACTTGAGTGCACTTCTGCATGAACTTGCACTACAAGTTGTTTGTGATGGTGAAGGCGCTCGTCATTTAATTGAGGTTAATGTAGTGGGTGCTACAACAAATAATGCAGCTAAAACTATTGCTTTATCAATTGCAAATTCACCGCTCGTAAAAACGGCTATTGCCGGTGAAGATGCGAATTGGGGGCGGGTCGTTATGGCAGTTGGGAAGGCCGGTGTTGAAGTCGATCGTGATCTATTGACGATTTGGTTTGGTGAGCATCGTGTGGCCGTGAATGGCGTACGAGATCCTGAGTATTGTGAAGAGACAATAGGTACTTATATGCAAGGTAAGCACATCACGATTCGTGTTGATATCGGTTTGGGTAAGAGTACGGCGACGGTTTGGTCTTGCGATTTAACAAAAGAGTACGTTATGATCAATAGCGATTACAGAAGTTAATGGATGCACTTTATATTTAACAGTTTATTATTTTTCAGAGCAAATGGGGTATGTGAGCTCTTTTAGGAGCAGAGGGGATATGATAGAAAAGTCAGTTATCTTTATGTTCCCTATTGGGGAGTGATATGTGTATGAAAAGTTCCATTCTTCTTGTTGTTGCATGTGCACTGTTCGATCAGAATAATCGTGTTTTGCTTACACAGCGTCCTGAAGGAAAATCACTGGCTGGTTTATGGGAGTTCCCTGGTGGCAAGGTTGAGCAAGGTGAAACTCCGGAAGCATCATTAATTCGTGAACTAGAGGAAGAGCTTGGTATTTATGTTCAACCAAATAATTTACACCCTTTAACGTTTGCGAGCCATAGCTATAAAACATTTCATCTCTTAATGCCATTGTATCTTTGTGACCATTATGAGGGCGTTGCGCAAGGACGAGAAGGGCAAAATTTAGAATGGGTTTTTATTAATGATCTTGATAAATACCCTATGCCTGATGCTGATAAACCATTGGTTCAGGTATTGAAAAATCACCTTCTTTAATGTGTTATAAGGAGGAAATATTGCTTAAATTATAAATCAATATATTGAGTTATAATGATAATTTATAATTTTTTTATGTTGCATGGGGAAGTCCAGAGTCGTAAAAATTTTTCTCATTTCAAGTCTGTTTTATGTTAAATTAATCAAAACCATTCTTTTGCACGTTCCAAGCGGGGAGATTCATGTGGATAAAATTATTTAAGAAAGAAATAAAATACGTGCTGAAAGAACACTCTCCAATAGCCAAGGGTTATCGCAACATTGAGAATTGGCAAAGTGTATAATGATGCCTTTGCACGCTTCATAAGCATAAAAATGGTGGTAGATAATGGATTTATACTTTTCGCGATTATTATTGAGAGATTGTCTTGGAGGCACCGAGAGATATTAGGAGTATTTATTTCATAAGATATCGATAATAGGAAAAATTTCAAAAAATGTTGCTTTTGATTAAGAGGGGCATATCGCTTACGTAATATAGAACGCCATTGTGTTGCATATTTGCGGGGTTGTTTAAAAGAGGCATCTCGCAATATTCCAAAGCCCATTTCGTGCCGGCACTCGTGAATGGTATAATGGTAGAGCTTTATAAGATAAAATCTATTGAGCGCCACTATCTTTACGCTTGTGAAGGAGTAAGCTGGTTCCAATGTTAGTTATGATAGCTCTTGGCATTTGAGAGCATTCAGAAGGGATATTTTTCTT
This sequence comes from Bartonella sp. AA9NXGY, assembly GCF_042196845.1. Classification (NCBI taxonomy): domain Bacteria; kingdom Pseudomonadati; phylum Pseudomonadota; class Alphaproteobacteria; order Hyphomicrobiales; family Bartonellaceae; genus Bartonella; species Bartonella sp. AA9NXGY. The sequence goes on along the minus strand of NZ_JBHIRB010000006.1, from coordinate 61,830 downwards.
TTCGTAATCATTTTTACTTATACATCAATTTCGCTTGTGATGAACAAGCAAGCGATTTTGATTGATTCAACATAAAAACAGATTTGAAATAAGAGAATTTTACGATATTTAGAATGCTTGATGCAGAGTGAATGATGGATAATTATCCTTATAAATCAATCTATTGCATAATAAAAACATTCAATTAATTTTTTATAGGAGGCATGTATTAAGTTTCTTGAATTGGACGGCGTTTTGCGATAGGATATTGATTTTTTTTAGCGATACGCGTAATTGCTTTTTCCAATGGCTCAATCATAACGTCCATAGAAAAACCATTTGCGTGAATAATATTTGCGTGATCGACCATAATAGCAACATGATCTTTCCAAAAAATTAAATCACCTCGTTGAAGTTTATCAGTATCTGTAAGAAGACTGCCTATAGTTTCTTGCTGCATATCGGTATCACGTAAGACTATTTGATCGGTCATCATCATAGAGAGCTGAATGAGTCCCGAACAATCAATTCCAAAACCGCTGACACCACCCCAAAGATAAGGTGTACGGATAAAGGTTTCTGCAACTGTGACATAATCTTCATATACGCGTCCAATGGGGCTGAGATGGCTCGTAATGATTGCTGTTCCATTTTCAAGAATAGAATACATTGTGTCACGGACTTCAATTTCATCAACAACACTGACTTTGCTTCCCATAGATAATGGGGATACTATTGGTCCACGTAAGTCAGCGTGTAAATATTTAAATGTGCGTGGTACTGAAACCACATGTGTTTGTTTTATGGTTGATGTACAAAGAACTTTTGTATCAATATAACCGACATAACCATCTTTGAGTGATTGTCCCCACGACAATGTTTCCCCTTGTTCAAAAATGAGAAGTTCTTCTCCCAATAAGCATTCTGTTTGTCTTTCACTTTTTTTACTATTTTCTTTAAAAAGTCCAGCGACCGCTGTATTAACACGTCTTTTTTCACCTTGAACAAAGCGTTGAGCTGTAATTTCTGTTTCAAGACGTTGATCTGCTAGATCATCTCTGAATGCATGAAGTCTTGGGTCTTTAGAGATCATCTTTTTGCTTTCCATTTTGTTACTCCTTACCTTTAAACAAACTCATGAAAACTGTATTGGTAAGGTTTTTATCCTCAAACAAAACTAAGAACACAGTGTAAGACCAATTATTCTTTAAGCTGCAAAATTGTCCATTTTTGTGGATATTTGTGTCAAAATTCATTTTTTAAAAATATTATAAAGGGCACGAATAGTTTGTGCTGATCCACCAATAGGGTATCCTGGTTTTTCTTTTGGAACCCATCCATAAAGGTCAAAATGCGCAAAATGTTCAGCTTTTTCAACAAAAGAATTAAGAAATAAAGCAGCCGTTATAGAACCAGCAAAGCTATTTCCAGTTACATTGTTAAGATCGGCAATTGGTGATGATAACATCTCTTGGTAAGGTTTCCAAAGGGGCATTTGCCAAAGAGGATCAAAGACAGCGTGAGCAGATTCAGAAATTTGTTGTGCCCATATTGAATCATTACAATAAAATGCGGGAAGATCTGGTCCTAATGCTATACGCGCTGCCCCTGTTAAAGTAGCCATACAAAGCATGAATTGTGGACTTTCTTCATCACCATAGGCGAGTGCATCGGCAAGGACAAGGCGCCCTTCAGCATCTGTATTACCTACTTCAACACTTAAACCTTTACGACTTTTAAGAATATCACCTGGTCGGTAAGCATTCGCAGAAATTGCATTTTCTACAGCTGGAATCAAAACGCGTAAACGGAAAGGCAATTTTGCATCCATGATAAGTTTAGCCAATCCCAAAACGTTTGCTCCACCCCCCATGTCTTTTTTCATAAGCAACATGTTATTGGCTGATTTAATATCGAGGCCTCCAGTATCAAAAGTTACGCCTTTGCCCACCAACGTTATTTTAGGATGATGTTCTTGCCCCCAGAGTAACTCAATCAGTCGTGGTGCAGTGCTGCCTGCTCGTCCTACAGCATGAATCATCGGAAAGTTATGGGTTAAGAGATCGTCTCCACAAATACTTTTGATATGAGCACCATAGGTTTTTCCTAGTTTTCGAGCTTCTTTTTCGAGAGTATCAGGGTTCATATCATTGGCTGGAATATTAATGAGATCACGGACGAAAAAGACAGCTTCATAAATTCGTTGGAGTTCATTAAGATCAATAGCCTCATTGACATGGATAGATAATGATTTGAAAGAAGAATTTTGACGATAGCGATTAAATTGATAGCTACCAAATGCCAATCCAAGATAGGTATTTATTTCATCAGAGGTTGTACCTTCTAAATGCCATTGACCAGCAGGAAGCTTTTGAGCAAGCAGTCCTGTGATAAAAGGATCGTTACCATTGCCAATTCCAAATAAAACTTTTTTTAAATGCCCCGTTTCGTGAGGAATAAAGAGTATTTGTCCTGCTTTACCAGTAAAGTCATTAACTTTTATCCATGCTGTTGTTGACGCATCAAGTGATAAGTTGGCAAGAGTTCTTTGGTTTACCAATATGATAGGGCAACTGTTATCGATACGCGTTGAGGTAAAATGAATGTGGTGGTGCATAGTTATGAGATCCTTATAGCCGTCTAAGTGCGACATATTCGACCAAATGATTTTTTCCCTTTCGTAGAATGAGATTGGACCGTGGTCGTGTTGGCAATATATTTTCCTGTAAATTTTTTAAATTAATCGTTTGCCAAAGATCCTCAGCGATTTTTGAGGCTTCTTTTTCATTGAGGTGGGCATAACGATGAAAATAGGATTCAGGATTTTGAAAAGTTGTTTTACGCAAACGTTTAAAGCGCTCCAAATACCAGTGACGAATGACTTCTGTTTCGGCATCGACATAGATTGAAAAATCAAAAAAATCTGATACGAAAGGAATAGCTTTTCCATCTTTAGGAAGATCACTGACTTGTAATACATTAATACCTTCAACAATTAAAATATCAGGACGATCAATGGTAATTGTCTGATTTTCTAGAACATCATAGGTCATATGTGAGTAAAGTGGGGCACGAACATTTCCGATACCTGCTTTTATAGCCGAAAGAAAGCACAGCAGTTTTTTAATGTCATAGGAATCAGGAAATCCTTTACGATTCATACGATTTTTTTGCTGTAAGATTGCGTTAGGATAGAGAAAACCATCCGTTGTGATTAGATCAACTTTAAGACTAGATGTCCAACGTTTCAACAGTTCTTGAAGAATGCGAGCCGTGGTTGATTTTCCTACAGCTACAGAACCAGCAATTCCAATAATAAAGGGCGTTTTTCTACTCTCTTCTTGATGGAGAAACTGCTGACGTTTGTGAAAAAGTTCCTGTACTGCTTCAACATGGCATGATAACAGACGCGATAAAGAAAGATAAATGCGTTGGACTTCTTTAAGATCGATAGGATCATCAATAGAGCGTAAACGCTTAATTTCATCAAAAGTCAAAGTAAGAGGTGTGTCTTCACGAAACTCTGACCATTCTTGTGCAGTAAAAACACGATAGGGTGAATATCGGTCAGAAACGGATTTGACCAGATTATCTTTCTGATTAATTTTTTGTATAGTCGTATCAATCATTTGTATTTGTCGAGATTTTCTTGCAGCAGCAATTGATTAAGAGTAGACAGATGAGCGGCTTTATTTTCAAATAAATTTTGTTTTGCATGCTCTCTTCTTTTAAGATAATGGATCATTTTTCATTAACTTATAGTCCAGTCATTCCAGTTTGCACGGATTTGTGCTAATGAGTGCCCTTGCGCCAAAAAAGTCCATAAAAGTAGACGCGCTTTTACGGCTGATAAATAACCAGACATGAGAGCACCAGAAGCAATCATATCGATTTCGGAGCCTTTATAGCCATAAGTTATACGAGTTGTTGAGCCATTACAACAACGACTAGCAATAATGATTGGTATTTTTTGTGCATATTGTTGTACAAGGTCTGCTTCTTGAAAACTACAGTGCCCCGCACCAAAACCAGCAATAACAACTCCAGCATAATACCCACTTTCAAGGCATAGTTTCATTAATTGTGCACCAGATGATAAAGAGGAATAGAGGAGTGCAATTTGATGATCATGGTTTTGGGGAAGATCAAACGTTTTTGGGAAAAATTTTCGATCATTGAAATAAATAAGTTTTCCCTCTAAAATAGTTCCTAAAACACCTGCAAGACCTGATTGAAATGTTTCGACTTTGACGGTATGGCTTTTATAGAGCCAATAAGGTGAATGAATTGCATCATTTATGACAACGAGAACGCCCCTGTTACGACTTTGTGTGGCTGCTGCGACACGAGTGGCTGCTAAAATGTTTGCGGGGCCATCGGCGCCTGCTTCATGAGGCATGCGCATAGCGCCGGTTATGATGAGTGGTTCGGCTTCTTTCCAATAAAGAGAAAGAAAAAAAGCTGTTTCTTCCAGAGTATCAGTCCCTTGTGTTAAAACAATACCTTCTGCACCAGCGTTTATTTGTTGTTTTGCCCACTTAATTATTTCAAAAAGCATTTGAAACGATAAAGATCCACTTGGTATTTGCATTAATGTTTGTGCATGAATATCAGCAACGTTATTTAAATCAGGAACACTTTTTATGAGGTTATCTGAAGTTAAAGTCGGTTGCATGTGACCAAAACTATCAGCAGTCATTGCAATTGTTCCACCTAAGGTCCCTATGGCTATTTTTTTCATAATTTTCCTCTAAAAAGCACAAACTGTTTATATAAAGCTATTTAGCAGTAATTTACATTGACAACAATGATATCATTTTTCCATTTTCAACAAATTGAGTTATGCTGAATCATTGTGTTTTGCTGTATATGTTCTTAAATAGGACAATAGTAATTGAGTTTTACATTGTATGAAAAGAAATCAATATTAAAAAGTAAAGTTAATATTAAGGAGTTTCCTTATGACAGAACATAAGCCAGACATAATGTATGGTACAACAATTATTACGGTACGAAAAGGTGGACAAGTCGTGATGGCTGGGGATGGTCAGGTCTCTCTTGGACAGACAATTATGAAAGGCAATGCACGTAAAGTGCGTCGTCTTGGAAAGAACGGAGTGGTTATTGCTGGTTTTGCTGGTGCTACGGCAGATGCTTTTACATTACTGGAGAGATTGGAAACAAAGCTTGAACAATATCCTGATCAGCTTATGCGTGCTTGTGTGGAACTTGCAAAAGATTGGAGAACAGATCGCTATTTGCGTCGTCTCGAAGCAATGATGCTCGTGGCTGATAAGAAAGTAACTTTGGCTCTAACAGGGCTTGGTGATGTCTTAGAACCAGAAGATGGGGTTATGGCAATTGGCTCTGGAGGAAATTTTGCTCTTTCAGCAGCGCGTGCACTCATGGATTTGGATTTAGATGCAGAAACTATTGCTCGTAAAGCTATGGCTATTGCCGCTAAAATTTGTGTTTACACCAATGATCATTTTACGATTGAAACATTGGATGCAGAATTATCTTCTTTAGAGAAAGCTATTTAAATGTGTGTTGTATTTTCCCCTCGTGAGACTGTTTCTGAACTTGATCGTTTTATTATTGGCCAAAATGATGCCAAACGCTCTGTAGCTATTGCATTGCGCAATCGGTGGCGTAGGCAACAGCTTGATGAGCCGATGCGTGAAGAAGTTATGCCAAAAAATATTTTAATGATAGGGCCAACAGGTGTTGGTAAAACAGGAATCGCACGTCGATTAGCAAAACTTTCTGGAGCACCTTTTGTGAAAGTAGAAGCGACGAAATTTACTGAAGTTGGTTATGTGGGACGTGATGTTGAGCAAATTATTCGAGATCTTGTTGAAATTGCCATTTCTCTTGTGCGTGAAAAGAAACGGGATGAAATAAAAGAAAAGGCTCACGTGAATGCTGAAGAGCGGGTTTTAGACGCCCTTGTTGGTAAAACAGCAAGTCCTGCTACCCGTGATAGTTTTCGTAAAAAATTGCGTGAAGGTGAATTGGATGAGAAAGAGATTGAAATTGAAGTCGCCGATAATAATAGCAATAGTGCTTCAACCTTTGATATTCCTGGTATGCCTGGGGCACAAATGGGTATTATGAATTTATCAGATATTTTGGGCAAAATGGGCAGTCGTACAAAAGTCCGTAAGACGACAGTAAAGGATTCTTTTAAACCGCTCATTGATGATGAATCTGAAAAACTCCTTGATCAGGAGCAAATTATTCAAGAGGCGCTTCGTGTTGCTGAAAATGACGGTATTGTTTTTATCGACGAAATTGATAAAATTGCAACTAGGGATGGTGGAGCAAGTGTTGCGGTTTCGCGTGAGGGCGTTCAACGGGATCTTTTGCCTTTGGTTGAAGGAACAACAATTGCTACAAAATATGGGCAAATCAAAACAGATCATATTCTTTTTATTGCCTCAGGTGCATTTCATGTTTCCAAGCCATCTGATTTATTACCGGAACTTCAAGGACGTTTGCCCATCCGTGTGGAGCTGAACCCTTTAACAAGGGAAGATTTACGGCGCATTCTAACGGAACCAGAAGCTAGTTTGATTAAACAATATATTGCTCTTATGGCAACAGAAGAGGTTCATTTGGAAATTACCGATGATGCAATTGATGCTTTAGCAGATATTGCTGTAGATTTAAATGCAAGGATTGAAAATATAGGGGCACGTCGTTTGCAAACAGTGATGGAGCGCGTTTTGGATGAGATTTCTTTCACTGCACCTGATAAAGCTGGAACATCGTTTAAAATTGATGCTGCTTACGTGAGAAAATCTATTGGCGAGCTTGCTGCTGATATCGATCTTTCACGTTTTATTCTTTGAAAGTTATTGCTTGTTCTGTTTATCTGCGTGCTTCGATAATTTTGAAACCATGGGCTTGTTCATGTATCAACACTGTGCGGAAAATATTTTTTAATAATGTTTCATAAGGCAGGTGGCGGTTTGCAACAAAAAGCAGACTGCCGCTTGGCTTTAAGCACTTTGCAGCATTTATAATAAAATTTTTTCCTAATGAAATATCTGTTGTTTGTTGTGTGTGAAACGGTGGATTTGAAATAATTGTATCATACAGATTTGTGACAGGCTCATGTACAAGGTCATGCCAATAAAAATGAATTGGAAAAGGAGCTGTTATGGATTTAAGGTGCTGTTTTGCTGCTCTCAAAGCATTGTAGTCTGCTTCATAAAGGTCGAGAGCGGTGAGTTTTTCACTTCTTTCAAGCGCAACGTGAGAAAGATAACCCCATCCAGCACCAAAATCAGCCGTTTTTCCAGAAATAATTTTGAGCATATAAGAAGCAAGCGCAGCAGATCCTGGATCAATACGTCCGTGTGAGAACATACCAGAAGTGGTTTGAAATTTACCAAAAGTGAGCGGTGGTGAGCGCAATTGCGCAATGTTATGTCTCTCAATTTGTTGAGGAACTTGCAACCAAAATACAAGACCATGATTTTTAGACAATTTATTGGTGATGGGAACAATTGTTTTGACCCATTTCATCATTGAAGCAGCACCAGCAGTTTTATCCCCACTAATTACAATCCATCTATTGGGTTTAACGCATTCTAATAAATCAAGAAAACAATTTTGGTTCAAACCACGATATTTGCTCAAATGTAAAAATGCACCATCATAGCTGAAAGTTTTATCTATTTGAGGAGAGCAGTGAAATTGAGTATCGACAAATTTTAAAAAATCTGGTCGCCAAGGCGTAATAACTTTTAAATTTTGTGCCCATTCTGGAGCTGGGATTTCTGTTAAACCAAAACTTAGCCAACACTGGTTTGGATCAGGATACGGGAGTTCATGATTTTCAAAAGGCAAAAATAATAACACATATGACTCTTTCAAAGAAAAATGCCACTCCAATGTTGGGATGGCATTTCATGATACGATAAGAGGAAAAACTTACTCTTCTTTCTTACGGCGGCGCTTATTTTCAGGTTGTTTTTTTTCATCCACGCACTTTTCTTCATTCATCGCTTTATCACCGGTGATTTCCTTTCCGGTTGTTTGATCAACGACCTTCATTGATAACCGAACTTTTCCACGCTCATCAAAGCCCATTAATTTAACCCAAACTTTGTCACCTTCTTTTACAATATCTGTTGTTTTGGTGACGCGTTCTGATGCAAGCTGAGAGATATGAACGAGTCCATCACGAGAACCAAAGAAGTTTATAAATGCACCAAATTCTGCAGTTTTTACAACTGTTCCTTGGTAGATAGCACCAACTTCAGGCTCATCGACAATAGAATGGATCCAACGTTTTGCTGCTTCAATGGTTTTAGCATCAGCAGAAGCAATTTTAATGGTACCATCATCTTCAATATTAATTTTTGCTCCAGTTTGTTCCACGATTTCCCGAATAACTTTACCACCAGAGCCGATAACATCACGGATTTTATCGACAGAAATATTCATAACTTCGATTCGTGGAGAAAATTCACTCAGCTCAGCACGTGCACTGGTTAAAGCTTTCCCCATCTCATTAAGGATATGGATTCGTCCACCTTTGGCTTGTTCAAGCGCGATTTTCATAATCTCTTCGGTAATACCATCAATTTTGATATCCATTTGCAAGGCAGTAATACCATTTTCTGTTCCTGCGACTTTAAAATCCATATCTCCAAGATGATCTTCATCCCCTAAAATATCAGAAAGAACAGCAAAGCGTTCTCCTTCTTTAATCAAGCCCATAGCAATACCAGCAACAGGGCGTGCTAGAGGAACACCAGCATCCATAAGAGCAAGTGAGGTTCCACAAACCGTTGCCATAGAAGAAGAGCCATTGGATTCAGTGATTTCTGAGACAGCACGAATGGTATAAGGAAAAGATTCTTTCGTTGGTAACATGGGGTGAATTGCCCGCCATGCCAATTTGCCATGTCCAATTTCACGACGACCTGGAGAACCAAGGCGTCCCGTTTCACCCACTGAAAATGGTGGAAAATTGTAATGGAGAAGGAATGTTTCCTTATACATTCCTGTCAAAGAATCAACATATTGTTCATCTTCACCAGTTCCCAATGTTGCAACGACAATCGCTTGTGTTTCTCCGCGGGTAAAGAGTGCTGATCCATGTGTGCGGGGTAAAATACTTACTTCTGATTGGATAGGGCGTACGGTAGAAAGATTGCGTCCATCAATCCGCTTTTGGGTATCAAGAATGTTTCCGCGAACAATTTTTGCTTGCAACTGTTTAAATACGGTTGCAATTTGATCTGCACTAAATTGACAGTCTTTTTCTGGTTCTGGCATAAATTTATTGAGGATTTCTGTCTTTAGTGCATCAATTGCAGCATAACGTTCTTGCTTATCAGTAATTGTGTAAGCCTTTCGTATATCCTGTTCTGCCATTTTCTGCATCGCTTTTTCAAGCTCAGAAAGATCTTCAGGAACAAAATCACGAGGATCTTTTGCAGCAACTTCAGCAAGCTTTATAATGGCATCAAGGACAGGTTGAAGGCCTTTGTGACCAAACATTACGGCCCCCAACATGATATCTTCCGGTAATTCTTGTGCTTCTGATTCAACCATCAAAACAGCACTTTCTGTTCCAGCAACAACAAGATCAAGTTTTGATTCAGGCATTTCATCGATATGAGGATTAAGAATATATTGTCCATTACAATAGCCAACGCGGGCACCGGCTATAGGCCCCATGAAAGGAACACCTGACAGGGTCAATGCCGCAGAAGATGCAATCATCGCAAGGATATCGGGATTGTTTTCGAGATCATGCTGTATAACGGAAACAATAACTTGTGTATCATTTTTATATCCCTCAACGAAAAGGGGACGAATTGGGCGATCAATCAAACGTGAAACCAAAGTTTCATTTTCACTTGGTCGACTTTCACGTTTTAAATAGCCCCCAGGTATTCGACCAACAGCATAGGATTTTTCTTGATAATTAACGGTGAGTGGAAAAAAGTCCTGGTCTGGTTTTGGGATTTTGGCCGATACAACGGTAGCTAAGACAATCGTTTCTCCATAGGTAGCAATCACTGCACCATCAGCTTGACGCGCTATTTTCCCTGTTTCAAGGGTGAGCGGACGCCCGGCCCATTCAATTTCTATCTTGTGCGTTTTGAACATTTTTTATCCTTAATGACCAGTGTTTAAATCTTTGATTGCTCACATTCTGGTTTTGCGTAGCATACTTCCAAGATCTGGGGTGGACAACATACTTTTTATCTTTGTTGCAAGAAAAGAGAAGTAAACTGCTTAAATGCGAAACGATGAGCAGTTCTATCCCATAATAACTTATCAGTTTTTAAAATTTTTAATTAAAAGCAACACGTTGAAAAAATGGGTGTTTTTTAAATATCACTTCCATTTTTCTTTTAGCGACGCAAACCTAACTTCTTTATAAGTGTCTGATAACGATTTTGGTCAACTCCTTTAAGATAATCAAGAAGACGCCGACGTTGAGACACCATCTTCAAAAGACCACGACGAGAATGATTATCTTTTTTGTGAGATTTAAAGTGGTTTGTTAAATTAGAAATACGTTCAGAAAGTACAGCAATTTGCACTTCTGGTGATCCTGTATCACCAACTTTGTTTGCGTATTCTGCGACAAGAGCTTTTTTACGTTCAGCTGTAATCGACATCGTATTATCCTTTCCAAAAACGAAGAAACATAAAGCCACCCATAGCCGAGATGTCGTTCAGCAAGGGTCTGTGAGAAAACAGGAAAAGTCGAAGACTCTTACCTATTTTCGTTCTTATATAGGAAAGAAGGTTAAAATACTAGTCCTTGACAGCATTTTGAAGTCTTTCTTTAAATAAAAGCTTTTGTTTTGAAATATTGATTTAAATAGAGTTTTATGAGAAGTGTTTTAAACAATTATGCATCCTTTTGATACAAAGATTATGAGTGTGTGTGAGTGGTAACAAAAGTGATAAATAGCGTTGGAGGGAAAAGATGCAGAGCATTTCAACATTAAAACTTTTTCGTAATTCGGTATTTCGAAATTTATGGTCATCTACTCTTATTTCTAATTTAGGGGGGCTGATACAAGCTGTTGGAGCAGGGTGGTTAATGGCGTTGATTAGTTCTTCGCATTCCATGGTTGGGCTAGTTCAAAGTGCCACAACATTACCACTTGTTATGTTTTCTTTGATGGCAGGGGCATTAGCTGATAATTTTAATCGGCGTCAAATTATGTTGTGTGTACAGATTATGATGATGGTCATATCGATGAGTTTATCTGTTTTAGCCTATATGGGATTTCTAACACCTTGGCTTTTGTTATGTTTTACGTTTTTGATTGGATGTGGCACAGCTTTTTATAATCCTTCTTGGCAAGCAACGATAGGAGATATTGTGAGCAGGGAAAATATTCCTGCTGCTGTTAGTTTGAATAGTGTCGGCTTTAATTTGATGCGGAGTGTTGGTCCTGCGATTGGTGGTGCCATCATTGCAACTTTAGGGGCATCGGCTGCTTTTTTGTTTAATGCTATAAGCTATATTCCTCTTATTGGTGCGTTGTTTTTCTGGAAGTCGAATTATGAAAACAACTCATTGCCACGAGAAAGGCTGTTAGGAGCTGTCTCAGATGGTTTGCGTTATGTTGCGATGTCACCTAATCTCTTAAGTATTATGGTTCGAGCGTTCCTTTTTGGTATAGGAGCAACTTCTATTTTAGCACTTTTGCCAATTGTTGCGCATAAAGTTCTTGGAGGAAGTGCCCTTCTTTATGGTACATTGCTCGGTTGTTTTGGGTTAGGAGCCATGACAGCAGGTATTATTAATGCAGTTGTACGGCATCATTTTCGTTCAGAAACAATTATTGCAAGTGCATTTATTGGTTTCGCCTTTTCTTGCTTTTTATTGGGAATCAGTCGTTCACTGATTATAAGCCATATTGCTTTATTTCCTGCAGGGTTATGTTGGGTTTTGGCCTTATCGTTGTTTAATACATCTGTACAACTCTCTACACCACGCTGGGTTGTTGCACGTTCTTTAGCTCTTTATCAAACGGCATCTGCCGGGGGGATGGCTATTGGAAGTGCAATCTGGGGAGGTTTAGCTGATGGTTATTCTCCAACAATTGCTTTGAGCGTTTGTTCTTTATTCTTGATTTTTGGTGCTCTTGCAGGGGTAAAATTTAGAATTCAAGAAATTCCTCAGATAGATTTAAATCCTCTTGATCATTTTAGAGAGCCGGAATTATTACTCGACCTCAAAGCAAGAAGTGGCCCGATTATGATAATGATCGATTATAAAATTCATGAAAATGATCTTGAAGAGTTTCTCAAAGTGATGACGCGTCGACGCCATATTCGATTACGTGATGGTGCGCGTCAGTGGGTTCTTTTACGAGATCTTGAAAGACCTGAATATTGGACAGAGGCTTATCATATGCCAACATGGGTAGATTATTTACGCCATAATCATCGTCGCACAAAAGCGGATGCAGAAGTCAATAAGCGTCTGCGTCATTTAAATTGTGCTCCTAACGGTATAAGAGTGCACCGTATGATTGAACGCCAAACAATACCCCAAGCCAATGAGATGCTTTTAAAAGTTTCCTCTGATCATCTCCCTTAGGGTTAAAACAGTTTTTGTAAATATTACATATATTAATATTATTTCGATCAATTTGTTAGCGTAATCATAAAAAAATTGCTGTTTCAATATTTAATGAATTGATTTATAATGGTTATTTTTCATTTTTCATGTTGAGTGATAGATTCTGAAAATCTTAAGCTTTTCTCGTTTCAAATCTATTTAGAGTAAATCAGTCCATATCTTTGCTTGTACATTATAAACGAGGACTAAAGTATGAGTAAAAAACGATTGAAAAAGAAATAAAAAGCCTTTTATGAATCCTTTAAATGCAAGGATTATTGCGACATTAAGAGGAAAAAGTGTGTGGTGGTGTTAGCTTATAGCACTGACTTAAATTTTGATATGAATACGGTAAATATAGACAATGAAAAGCACCATATTTTTCTTAATTGATAGAGAAAAATATCTTTCCGCAAAAGGTGGTTGGGAAAAGAATCGATTAAATTGTGAAAATCCGCTTTGGTTTAAATAGACCTTTGTCGAGAGTGCCTATAGCAAGAAGTTGTTCCTTATAGAGGACACAAATTTCCTCTTCATCAAGAGGTGCTTTGTGATGATTCAAGAGGATAGAATGGCCTCTTATAATTCTCTGTGCTTGAGTTTCATTAAGGATATAGTGAGGGAGGCAATCCAATGCGGCGCTTGTGTCAATTAAGAGCCCATCGAGTGTTGAGAAGTTTTTTTCAAAAGAACGATTATTCTCATCTGTAGTGTTTTTATTTGGCGGAATGGCCGCTTTTAGTTCCTCCCATGTAATGAGATCTTCTTCATCAAAAGGTGCGACGGCAATACGTCTTAAATCAGCAATATGCCCATAGCAACCGAGATCACGTCCCATATCGCGTGCTAAAGAGCGCACATAAGTTCCTTTTCCGCAGGTTATTTCAAAGATAGAATGCTCTTTGGTAGGCATTTCTAATAACTTGAAAGTTTCTATTTCCACTTCACGGGGCGGAATGTCAACAACTTCCCCTTCACGCGCTAAATCATAGGCACGATTTCCAGCAATTTTGATTGCTGAAAATTGTGGAGGTGTTTGCAAAATAACACCTGTATATTGAGGAAGAAGAGCAAGTATTTCTTCTTGTGTTGGACGTATGAGAGAAGTTTTCGTTATTTCTCCTTCTAAATCATCTGTTGAGCGCTCTTGCCCCCAAGCAATATGAAAACGGTAAGTTTTTTTGCCTTGCATCACGTAAGGGACGGTTTTGGTTGCTTCGCCCAATGCAATGGGAAGGAGACCAGAAGCAAGAGGATCAAGTGTACCCGCATGTCCTGCCTTTTGAGCATGGAAGAGCCATTTGATTTGTGAGACAGCTTCTGTTGATTTCATTCCTTTTGGTTTATCAAATATGACCCAGCCAGAAACAGGACGCCCTTTTTTCTTGTGTTGCCGCGCCATATCTTTAATCCTCATCTGTATCACTATGGTGAAGATCGCGTGCAACCTCAGGCGAGCGAAGGAGGGCATCAATTTTTGAAAAATTATCAAAGCTATTATCAAGTCGGAAACGCAGTTCTGGCATATATTTCATTTGTCGCAACGCATGACTGATTTCTCCACGGAGAAAACGACTATGTTTATTGAGGGTATCAACAACATCGGTATGAGAAGCATTTTTAAGAGTACTGAGAGGTGATACAAAGCAAGTAGCAATTTTTAAATCTGGTGACATGCGTACTTCAGAGACAGAAATAACAATATCTTTCAAGACATCATCAAGCAAAATATCACGCTGTAATATATGCGCTATTGCATGACGTACTTGCTCTGCTACTCTAAGTTGCCGTTGTGATGGCCCTGCATTTTTCATCAAAGTTTTATCCCTGCTACAAGATCTCTTTTTTGACCATTTAGATAAGGAAAAAGAGATATTGTGTATAAAACCTAATAACTTTTCTCATTTCACAACAGAGTAAAGTTATTGGATTATTTTATAATGTGCGGTTAATATGTTCGATACGGAAGGTCTCAATGATGTCTCCTGCGCGCATGTCTTCATAATTTTCAAAGGCTATTCCACATTCTTGACCACTTTGCACTTCATTGACTTCATCCTTAAAGCGTTTGAGTGTTTTCAGCTTTCCTTCGTGAATAACGATATTATCGCGGATAAGGCGAACACCGGCTCCTCGTTCTATTTTACCTTCTGTAACACGACATCCTGCAACTTTTCCAATTTTTGTAATGTTAAAGACTTCTAGAATTTCAGCATTACCAAGGAAAGTTTCACGCTGTTCTGGTGAGAGTAATCCAGACATAGCAGCCTTGATATCGTCAACAAGATCATAAATGATGTTGTAATAACGAATTTCAATTCCTTGTGTTTTAGCAAAATCACGTGCCTGCTTATTGGCTCGAACATTAAAGCCAATTACAGCAGAGTTAGAAGCTTCTGCAAGAGAAATATCACTTTCGGTAATTCCTCCAGCACCAGAATGTACAATACGCGCACGAACCTCGTCATTTCCGAGTTTTTCCAATGCTGAAGCGATTGCTTCAATTGATCCTTGCACATCTCCTTTTATAATAAGAGAAAATTCCTTAACACCAGTCGTTTGCAATTTTGTCATCATCTGTTCAAGAGAACCACGCGAACCAGTTTGCCGCGCAACAGCTTTATCACGTGCTAATCGTTGCCGATATTCAGAAATTTCACGTGCTTTTGCTTCATGTGTGACAACAGCAAAACGGTCTCCGGCTTGTGGTGTTCCTTGCATGCCTAAAATTTCAATTGGTGTAGAGGGAACGGCCTCTTTGACATGGCGGCCATGGTCGTCAATCAAAGCACGTACACGACCCCATTCATTTCCAGCAACGATAATATCAGAAGGGTGTAATGTACCTTTTTGAACAAGAACTGTTGCAACAGACCCACGTCCGCGATCCAATTTGGCTTCAATGATAACGCCCTCTGCAGTTCGTTGAGGATCTGCTTTCAGATCAAGCATTTCAGCTTGAAGAAGGATAGCTTCGAGAAGTTTATCAAGATTTTGACCAGTTTTAGCAGAAACTTCAACGTCCAAAGTTTCTCCACCCATAGTTTCAACAAACACTTCATGTTGTAGAAGTTCTGTACGCACTTTTTGTGCATTCGCAGCTGGTTTATCAATTTTGTTGATAGCAACAATGATAGGTACACCAGCAGCTTTCGCATGATTGATTGATTCAATCGTTTGAGGCATAACACTATCATCAGCGGCTACAACGAGAACAGCAATATCAGTAACACGAGCTCCGCGTGCACGCATAGCGGTAAATGCAGCATGACCTGGTGTATCAATAAAGGTAATTTTTTGACCATTTTGTTCTACTTGATAGGCACCAATATGCTGCGTAATACCTCCTGCTTCGCCAGAAACAACATTTGCTTTACGAATAGCATCCAAAAGCGAAGTTTTTCCGTGGTCAACATGGCCCATAATGGTTACAACAGGGGCGCGCTGCTGCATGTTTTGAGGATTATCTGTTATATTAAAGATACCTTCTTCTACGTCAGATTCTAAAACACGTTTAACAGTATGGCCAAATTCAACAGCGATGAGTTCGGCAACATCTGCATCAATAACATCGCCAGGTTTCATCATTTGTCCTTGTTTCATCAAGAATTTAATCACATCAACAGAACGCTCAGTCATACGTTGTGCGAGCTCTTGAATAGTAATCGTTTCAGGAAGAACAACTTCGCGAGAAATTTTTTCTCTTGGTTCTTGATTTTGTGCACGCTTAAACTTTTCCTGTCTACGCCGCATTGCAGCCATTGAGCGCCCACGTGCGCTTCCTTCTTCATCCAGTGCACTATTCAGAGTTAACTTTCCGCGTCTCCGCTCATCAGCTCCTTTGACAACTTTGGGTACACGTATTTCTGATTTAGCAGGATTAGCACGTCGACTATGCCGTTCTTCCTCTTTATTGTCATCTATTTTGCGTTTTTCAACCACGGTTGTCTGTTTAGGGGCAATAGGAATATCTGTCTGTTCAATGAGAGGGGGAACAGGTGGAGTCTGTACTGGCGATATTTCTTCTTCTTGTTGGAGATGTATTTCTTTTTCTTTAATTTCTTGCTGTAAAATTTCTTCACGCTCTTTAGCGCGTCTTGCTTCTTCTTCGGCTTGTTCTCGCGTTATTTTTTCTTGGATATGTGCTTCTTCTAACGCGCGAAGTCTCGCTTCCATTTCAGTTGATGAAAGATTGCTTTTGGTCACAGATTCTTGAGGCTTTTTTCCCTCAAAACGCGGTTTAGAACGCTGGGGGGCCACATGCGGCTTTGTAATGGGCTGTAGGGTTTCAGCTTTTTCATCAGGTCGCGTAATTTTACGCCGTTTGGTTTCGACAACGACAGCCTTCGTACGGCCATGACTAAAATTTTGTTTAACCGTACTCGTTTCCAAGACAGACCTCTTGAGAGTTAGTGTCTTCTTGACGGTTGTTTTGTCGTTGTTATTTTCACTCATTGTACTTCCTTCACGGCTTGGGCCGTCATCTCACTAGACTTACTATGCTTGTCGTCACGATAGCTGATCAATTTACATGTTGTTTTGAGAAATCCTTCAGCAGCTTTTGTGTCCAGTAAGGCCGCGTGCATTACAGGATTAGAGCCAAAAGCCACTCGCATTTCATCACTTGTAAATAAAGATATGGTTTTTATAGTCCGATTTGTTTGTTGTTGTATTGAATGGATGGCCTGTGCAATTTTTCGTTTCCCATCTTCTGTTGTTTCTTTAGCATGAAGTACAAGAATAACTTTACCAGAGCGGATAGCAGCGTCAACCTTTGTTGCTCCCATAACAATTGCTCCCGCTTTTCGTGCCATGGAAAGGCTTGAAAGAGCGGCTTTTAGTAAAAGCGTATCAACAACATGCACAAGATTTGGTGCAACCTCAACATCTGTTTTAAAATTTCTATGAAAAGCTTTCTGTTTGATTGCTTTCTCAATAACAGCGTGATGGGCAGAAATCCAAACGCCACGCCCTGGTAAATTCGCTTTAAGATCAGGAACAATTTGGTTATTGGGACCAATAACAAAACGGATCAGCGTTTGTGCTGAAGCATTTTTTCGGGTCACAATGCAAGTCCGTTCGTTCATTTAAAGTGTATCCACATCCAAATCATCTGTTTTTTCATTTTCTGTAGAATTTTCATCTTCTACAGGACTTTTTGTAACAAGATCAGCTTGGTCTATCCAGCCTGCTTGTACACGTGCGGCTAAAACCATAGCTTCTGCATCTGCGCGTGTAATGTCAAAAGGGGTTAAAATACCAGAAAAATTCTGTGTTTGACCTTCTTTGCGTTCTCTCCAACCAGCTAAATCATCAACGGCATAGCCAGCAAAGTCTTCTATTGTTTTTACACCATCTTCACCTACAGCAACCAACATAGCACTTGTCATTCCAGGAAGTGTTCGCAATTCGTCAGAAACTCCAAGCTTTTTGCGTTTTTCATCAAGTTCTTTTTCTTGATGATCAAGATATTCGCGGGCACGACTTTGGATTTCAGCGGCGGTATCATGGTCAAAACCATCAATAGAAGCGATTTCTTCAAGATCAATATAGGCGATTTCTTCAATAGAAGAAAAACCCTCTGATGCCATAACCTGTCCGATCATTTCGTCAACCTCTAAGGCTTCCATAAACAATTTACTTCGTTCAGTAAATTCTTTTTGACGATTTTCAGATTCTTCCTTTTCCGTTAAAATATCAATGTTCCATCCTGTTAGTTGCGAAGCCAAGCGAACATTTTGCCCACGTCGTCCAATAGCAAGGCTAAGTTGATCATCTGGCACAATAACTTCAATCCGTTCAGCATCTTCATCAAGGATGATTTTAGAAACTTCAGCAGGTTGCAGTGCATTAACGACAAATGTTGCCGCATCAGGTGACCAAGGAATAATATCAATTTTTTCGCCTTGTAATTCAGCAACAACAGCTTGTACACGACTTCCTCGCATTCCAACGCATGCTCCAACAGGATCAATGGAACCATCACGTGAAACAACGGCGATTTTAGCCCGTGAACCTGGATCACGAGCAACAGATTTGATTTCTATAATACCATCATAAATTTCTGGTACTTCCATAGTGAAAAGTTTTACCATAAATTGGGGATGTGTGCGTGAAAGGAAAATTTGCGGACCACGCGTTTCACGGTGTACATCATTGACAAAAGCACGAATGCGATCTCCATAGCGGAATGATTCACGAGGAATTAATTCATCACGGCGAACAATAGCTTCACCGCGCCCTAGATCAACGATGACGTTACCATATTCCACACGCTTAACTGTACCAGAAATAATTTCACCAACTTTATTTTTGAATTCTTCATATTGCTGATCGCGCTCTGCATCGCGTACTTTTTGTACAATAACCTGTTTAGCAGATTGTGCTGCGATACGTCCAAAATCCATAGGAGGTAAAAGATCAGCAAAAAAATCACCAATTTTTGCTTCTGCTTGACGTTTGAGAGCATCAGACAAAGTAATTTCCGTTGTATAGTCTTCAACGACATCAACGATTTTAAGCAGGCGCTGTAATTTAATTTCACCTGTTTTAGAATTGATTTCAGCACGAATATTGGTTTCTTGACCATAACGAGAACGTGCTGCTTTTTGAATAGCATCAGCCATCGCAGAAATGACAATTTCACGGTCGATTGACTTTTCACGTGCAACAGCATCTGCAATTTGCAGAATCTCAAGCCTGTTAGCGCTTGTAGCCATCAATTTTCTCCTTCTTTGTGCCACACGATGGGTATTTCCCAGTGATATTATTTTTTGAAATTGAGCGTCTGTATAGAGTCGTTAGCGTTCTCTTCGGCAATGAATTGTTGACTTAAATCTTTATTTTGTTTCAATGCATCGCGAATAAGCTCATCGGTAAGCACTAAATGCGCATTTATGATATCACAAAAGGAAATAGGGGTATACATGGCTTCTCCATAAGCAGCTTTATCAGTGTTTAAAATAAATCCATCTTGCGTGATATTTGTAAGTGTCCCACGAAATTTTCGGCGCCCATCAATTGTTATTTTGGTTTCAATTTTTGCAAGATGCCCTTGCCAATGAAAAAAATCAGATTTTCTTACCAATGGACGATCAATTCCAGGTGATGAGATTTCTAAATGATATTTGCGTTCAATAACATTTTGTACATCAAGGAGGGGAGAAACTGTTCGACTAACAGTTTCACAATCTTCTATGGTCATAGAACCATCGGCAC
Organism: Bartonella sp. AA9NXGY; assembly: GCF_042196845.1. Taxonomy (NCBI): domain Bacteria; kingdom Pseudomonadati; phylum Pseudomonadota; class Alphaproteobacteria; order Hyphomicrobiales; family Bartonellaceae; genus Bartonella; species Bartonella sp. AA9NXGY. The sequence goes on along the minus strand of NZ_JBHIRB010000006.1, from coordinate 42,017 downwards.
GTTCAACCATAATTTGAAGTGTTAAACCATTTTGACCAAGAAGTTTCACACGAACCAAACGAAAACCTAAAGGTTTAAGTAGTGGTATGACAAGAGCAGCAACCTGTGCTTCGATACCATCTTCTTCAAACAGGCGCGGTTCGTCAAGATTGCTTATTTTTTCAGCTTCGTTCATACATTTTATCCAAGTTGGTTTCATCAGTTTTATGATATTAAAAAAGAGCGGGTCCAACGGCCCACTCTTCATCATAAGACCAAGAATTTAACTATTGATACTCTTAAATTCAAAATTTTTCAAGTTGTTTATGAGAAAAGCGCTTGATCATTTATTTCTTGATAAAGGTAAGATAGGCAGGCGTTCGTCCTTCGCGTAAAGCTTTTGCTTCATAGCGGGTTCCGCTCCATAGTGGATAAGGGAGTTTCCAGTCTTGAGGGCTTTCTGCTTTCCATTCAAAGTGATCATGTTGTGCACAATGGTACAAAGTCCAGTTTACATAACTGTCTATATCGCTAGCAAAGCGCAAAAATTTCCCTATTTTAAGAACACGAGCAAAACGGTTAAGATTTTTTATGTTGATGAAGCGTCGTTTCCAGTGTTTCTTTTTCGGCCAAGGATCAGGATAGAAGAGGTCTATTCCATCAAGCGAGTTATCAGGGAGCCAATCAAGAAGGCGTGTAGCATCATCATTATAGAGGCGAAGACGATTTTGATGGTTTTGATGCTGTTCAAGAGACGATAATATTTTTGCCATGCCATTGATAAAGGGCTCGACGCCGATAAAACCGGTTTTTGGAAAATATTCCATTTCATGAAGTAAATGTTCACCTCCACCAAAACCGATTTCAAGTCGAATTTCTCTTACTTTGCTTGAAAATAAGGATGTAAGGTTTAAGGGAGGAGGGACATTTAAATCAATATTCAAACTGGGGAGAAGCATTTGTATACGTGTAAGCTGACTGTCTCGAAGTTGTTTTCCTTGTCGGCGTCCAAAAAATGCTTCACTCTTACGTATATTATGTTTAATCATGGGATTTGGATCATTGTTTGAAGCGTTTTCACGAGATCAGTTTTTTCCCATGAAAACGAACCATCGTGTTTTGGTTTACGACCAAAGTGACCATAGGCAGCTGTTTTCGCATAAATAGGTTTATTGAGGGCAAGATGTTTTCGAATGCCGGTAGGTGAAAGGTCCATTATTTTGCGGATGGCTTCTTCAATAACCTTTTCATCGACTTTTCCTGTTCCATGAAGATTAAGATAAATAGATAAAGGTTGTGCAATACCAATTGCATAGGAGAGTTGAATGGTGCATCTCTCTGCTAAATGAGCAGCAACAATATTCTTAGCCAGATAGCGTGCCGCATAGGCAGCAGAACGATCAACTTTTGTTGTATCTTTTCCTGAAAAAGCACCGCCTCCATGGGGTGCTGCACCTCCGTAAGTATCCACAATAATTTTGCGTCCCGTTAATCCGGCATCGCTTTGAGGGCCTCCAATGACAAATTTTCCTGTTGGGTTAATATACCAACTGCATTGAGCTGCAATGGGAATGTCATGTAAAGCTTGGCGAATGTAAGGTTCAACCACTGTACGTACTTTATTGGAATCCCAGCTTTCATCAAGGTGCTGCGTTGAAAGAACAATGGATGTGACCTCTATCGGTTTTCCATTTTTATAACGTATGGTTATTTGGCTTTTAGCATCTGGTCCTAATTTTCCAGTTTCTCCCTCTCCTTTATGACGAGCTGCGGCAAGAAGTTTGAGAATTTTATGCGCATAATAAATTGGCGCAGGCATGAGATCAGGTGTTTCACGGCAAGCATATCCAAACATGATACCTTGATCACCCGCTCCTTCTTCACCATGCCGATCCGTAGCATTATCAACCCCTCTTGCTATATCAGCTGATTGTGGGCGCAAAAGAACATCAATTTTAACAGTTTTCCAATGGAAGCCTGCTTGTTCATAGCCAATGGTACGAATAGCACGGCGCGCTGCTGTACGAAAACGTGTAGGATTAATGAGTGGAAAGCTAGTTTCATCATAGATGAATTCTTTATTTTTATCTTTTTTTAATAGCGTATCGGGAACACGTACTTCTCCAGCGATAACAACACGGTTGACACTGACGAGAGTTTCACAGGCAACGCGTACTAACCATGGATCAGTACCAGTCTTTTCAGCTTCTTTATAGATCATATCAACAATTTCATCGGAAATACGATCACAAATTTTATCAGGATGTCCTTCCGATACCGATTCGCTCGTAAAAAGATAATCTTGATGCGGCATAGGAACTCCTTCAAAAAAGAAAACCAACGATTTAATCAATAGCTTACTAAAGTCGTCACCATTTGCTAATTCTACAGCAAATAGTCAATGCAAATGTATATGAATAAAAGAGAAAAGATATAATTTTAATTTATAACTTATTTGTCAAATCTTCCTCAGAAAGTGCTTTTGCCAAGTCAATAATTTTTCGACGCACTTTAGCATCAGATATATTTGTAAAAGCGCGCATGAGCTGAATCCCTTCGCTGCTAGAACAAAAGTCTATAAAATTGTGTTCACTTTCAGCAAAACCCTCTACTTGTTGGGAGGTAATACCTTTATCAAAAAAGTAAGAAACAGGAACATCCATAATTTCCGCTATCGCTTGAAGACGGCTGGCACCAATACGGTTTGTTCCTTTTTCATATTTTTGGATTTGCTGAAAAGTAATTCCTAATTTTTCACCTAGTTTCTCTTGAGTGAGTCCTAAAATATTACGACGTAAACGGATACGAGTTCCAACATAGATATCTATAGGGTCAGGTTTTTTTCTAGTTTCGGTCATAATGCAACTCTTTATTTCCAGCATTTTTCTTCTAAACCAACATCATATTTATGCGCAGTTGATTTATCATATAATTAAAACAATATGTAATATTTTTTCCCAATATCACTGGTACACGCAACACAATACCGTACAAAGGGCACTTGAATCATTTAAGCTGTTTTGTAAAACCAAAACCAATACGACACAATAGCATAAGGATGAATAAGATAAAAGTAGAGAAAGTTCTGTATTCATTGCTTCCTATAGGGGTAATGGATGATGGAACTTGTGAATCAATAATGCCCACAGCATTTTGTCGAAGAGCTACAACGATTCGTCCATAAGAATCAATAACAGCTGATATGCCATTATTGGCGGCCCGTATGAGGGGGATTCCCAGTTCAACGGCACGAAGCTGTGCTTGTTGAAGATGTTGATAGGGTCCAGGTGTTACACCAAACCATGCATCATTTGTAATATTAATAATTGCTTGAGGCGGGGAGCCTTTGAAAGTCATTTCATGGGGAAATATTGCTTCATAACAAATCAAGGGTAGATAAGAAAATCCGTTTGGCATTGTAACAATTTTGCGCACACTTGCAGCACTATATCCACCAATATTATCAGCAAGGGTACGCAATCCAATTTTTTTCAATAAATGCTGATAAGGAAGATACTCACCAAAAGGAACCAAATGAAGTTTATCGGAAGTATTTAAAATATTACCTTGAGCATTAATGACTGCAATTGTATTAAAATATTGTGTTTGGGAATGAGGTAGATCATTGCTGGCGCGTATTGCTCCAACAATAGCCCATTGTTTAGGTTTTAAAAGAGAGGCAATGCGCATTGTGATAGATGAATTATCATAGAGAAGGTAAGGAACGGAAGCTTCAGGCCATACGATAAAATCGGGTTCTGAATTTTGATCGGTTGTTGGCGTTGCACTTAGCTTCATATGCGCTTCCAACATAGATTCTCGTGTATTATCACGCAATTTTATATTTTGTTGGATGGACGGTTGAACAATGCGCACCCAATAAGCACTTTTTTGATCTTCAGTTGTGTTTTCTATAGTATGAAGACGATAAAACCCAAAACCACAGTGAATGAATATAAGTGATAAGCAAAGAGAAAGTGCTACTTTCTTTTTTTCATCCGTTAATAAAACAGTTGGCAAACTGTAGGCTAAGACAGCAAGAATATTCATTCCGTAAAGTCCTACGATTGCATCAGATTGCATGAACATTGGGGTTGGCATGGCTGTATAGCCAAGAGAATTCCATGGAAATCCTGTGAATAAAAACGCACGCAACCACTCGGATAATCCTAATGCAAAGGCTAAAACAAAAAAGCGTGCTATTCCTTTTGTCCATAATAAACCGACAATGAAACCAGAAAAAAACCAATAAAGAGAAAGGTAGAGTGGAGGGAATAAAATGGCTAATGGGACTGCCCAACCAAAAGAATCTGGATCTGTTAACAAAGCATTGCATAGCCACCAAAGGCCGCAAATAAAATAACTAAAACCAAAGGTTCCACAGCTTAAAGCGTAAGTAAAAAAATGTTTTTTATTGTTTTTGGTGGCCCGTATTGAGTCAAGTAAAACAATAAAGAGAGGGAAAGTTAAAAAGCAAAGAGGCGTTAAATAAAAGGGTGGAAGTGCAAAAGAAGTAAGAGCACCACACAGAAATATCCATGCTTGGCGCTTCCAGCCTGTAACAGAGAACAAAAAAACGATGAAATTGCTTAAAAATGCTGGACTATTCTTTAGGGATGGCATTGTTCTCAAGATTCTCATTTTTGGGAATGCGAAAAATGCGCAATCGTTTAATCCGGCGTTTATCAGCTTCTAAAATACGAAATCTATAACCAGGTACAGCTTCGACAATTTCACCTTTAGCAGGAATGCGATCAAGAATTGAGACGATCAAACCACCAATAGTATCAACTTCATCACCATATTCCCCTACGATAAAATCAGGACCAAGAGCTTTCTCCACATCTTCTAGTTCAGTTCTTGCATCAACGAGCCATTTATTATTTGGTTCACGTACGATAGCATTGTCGACATTATCATGTTCATCTTCGATATCCCCAACGACTAACTCAACAATATCTTCCATTGAAACGAGACCATCTGTTCCTCCATGTTCATCAATAACTAAAGCCATTTGAGTTCGTGTAGTTTGCATCCGTGTTAATAATTTGCTTGCAAGCATAGAACTGGGAACAAAGAGAACTGTTCGGATCAAATCCAATTCACCGATTGGAGTATGCAAGTCTGTATGGTTTAATTGAAGCAAATCGGATTTTTGTTCGGTTTTTGTTGGGTTGATAATAAAGCGAGTGATGTAGTTAAGAATATCGCGGATATGGATCATGCCGCGCGGATCATCTAAAGTTTCAGCATAAACGGGGATACGAGAATGACCAATTTTTGCAAAACATTTAAGGGTTTCTCCAAGAGAGGTGTTTATTTCTAATGCTTCGATTTCAGAACGAGGTATCATAACATCATCCACGCGTGCTTCACGTAAGCGTAAAATGTTATGCAGCATAGTACGTTCTTCAGGTGAGAAGAGGGCGGCATCTTTTTCATTGTTAGTCGTGAGTGCAACGGTAAGATCATCGCGCAGTGACGTAGATGCACAATTTCGACCCCGTAAGAATGAAAACAAATGATTCATCAGGGAATATTTTTCTGTATGATTCGTCTGCTGAGAGGGGTCTTTTTCATTATTAGAAGATGCTTGATTATTATTTTGTGCATTTATTTTGTTTGCCATGGTTTTGAAATCTTCTAGACTTTCTTTTTTATAATAGATAAATAAGAGGCTTTAAATGGTATGCTGGTAATATTGATTTTAAAAGTTAAATTTTATCATTGATAGACAATTATGCGTAAGGATCTTTTATGGAAAGCTTTTGAAGAATTTCTCTTTCGAGCTTTTCCATTTTATATGCTTCATCATCAGTTTCATGGTCATAACCAAGCAGATGCAAGATACCATGAACAATCATATGTGTTAAATGGTCTTGAAATGTTTTTCCTTCTTTCTCTGCTTCGAAAACAACAGTTTCTCGGGCAATAATAATATCACCGAGTATGGGACCAGGTCGATTTCCAGCTTTAAGTGGAAAAGCAGGAAAGGATAATACATTAGTAGATTTGTTTTTGTTGCGCCATTGTGCATTGATTTGTGCCATATGTTCATCATCCGTAAAAAGCAGGCTAATCTCGCTTACAACATTTGCCAATGAAACATGATGCATAGTTGCCATTAATGCTTTTTCAGTGATATTATAAAGCATTTTCTCATCATTCCACCCTGCGCTTTTAATCATTATATCAATAATAATCATGATGAATCAAATTCATTTTTTAATGCATCGCATGCGAATGATTTTTTTTATTTTGTATTTCGGAATCACGATCATAAGCACGAACGATAGCAGCAACAAGTGGGTGGCGTACAACATCTTTTTCATCAAAATGCACAATTGCAATATTTTCTACATTTGAAAGAATGCGAATTGCTTCAATGAGACCTGATTTTTGCCCTGTAGGCAAATCAATTTGGCTTACGTCACCGGTAACAATCATACGCGTTCCTTCTCCAAGACGTGTGAGGAACATCTTCATTTGCATGGGGGTAGTATTTTGTGCCTCATCAAGAATAACAGCAGCATGGGCAAGTGTTCGTCCGCGCATAAAGGCGAGAGGAGCAATTTCTATGACACCAGAGGCTAAAATGCGTTCTATTTTTTCAGCGGGCATCATATCATAAAGAGCATCATAAAGTGGTCGTAAATATGGGTCGACTTTTTCTTTGAGATCACCGGGAAGAAAACCAAGATGTTCTCCAGCTTCAACAGCCGGACGTGAGAGAATAATTCGCTCAATGATACCACGTTCTAGAAGCATTGCAGCATGAGCAACAGCAAGATACGTTTTTCCTGTTCCTGCTGGTCCTACACCAAACACAAGTTCAGTATGCTCCATAGCACTTATGTAAGCGTCTTGTGTTGGAGTTCTTGCATGAATTATTTTTTTATGGGTACTCAACCGAGCTGGTATACGTTTCGTTGCAGATTTGTGTGTTATTGTGTCTTCTTTCTGCTTCTTTGGTATATTTGCCATAGCAATCGCTCCTTTTATATCTGATAAAGTGAGCTCTTGATGTGTTTTGGCACGTTCATAAAGCTGCTGCAATACATATTGCGCATGTTTTATAACAGAAATATTTCCACGGATTAAGACTTCATTACCACGCGGATGAATACTAAGTTCGAGTTTTTTTTCGATATAAGCGAGATTTTCGTCAAATTTACCAAAAACTGCTTTTGCATATTTATTATTTTCGAAAATCAAAACAACTTGGCTCACATCTGAAGCGCTTGTTTGTTTCAAGGTATCAGCCTTTTCAAGGGACATATTTACTTTTTCTTTAATACGCTTTATTTTTTCGGTTGAAGCTTTCAGCCTATTCTCCATATCTACATAAATGTTGCACATTTTGTTAAGTAAATTTTATAAAAGACAATTTTTACAAAAAGTGCACGCTTTAGATGTAATCATTTGCTTTTAAAATAAAAGAGTTTTCCAAAATATTTATTTTTGAACAAGGTATTAGAGGCATGTTTATCTATTTGTCACTTCACCAACAAAACTGTTTGAGCTTGCATTTTTAATATGAATTTCTATCACGCTACCTGTAGAGGCTTCTGTATCGACAACAACAGGTAAAAGCCAAGGGGAACGCCCTACCATTTGCCCTGAGTGACGTCCAGGTTTTTCGATGAGAACGTTCGTTTTTTGATCAATTTTAGAACGCAAAAACGCATTTTGTTGCTCAAGGAGAAGGGCTTGTAAATGTTGAAGTCGGGCATCTTTTACAGATTCATCAACATGATTTTTCATTGTGGCTCCCACTGTTCCAGGACGGGGGGAATATTTAAAAGAATAAGCTGAACTGTACTGTACTTGTTGAATAAGTTTAATGGTTTCTTCAAAGTCTTCATCTGTTTCTCCTGGAAACCCTACAATAAAATCACCTGAAAAGGCAATATCGGGTCGTGCCGTCCGAATTTTTTCGATAAGATGAAGATAATGAGAGCTTTTGTGTTGTCGGTTCATGGCTTTTAAGATGCGATCTGAACCTGATTGAACAGGAAGATGGAGGTAAGGCATTAACATATCAAGATCTCGATGCGCGGCAATAAGGCTATCATCCATATCACGTGGGTGGCTGGTTGTGTAACGCAAACGCTTTAAACCATCGAGTTTTGCGAGATGATAAAGAAGATCGCCAAGACGCCAAGTTTTGCCATCAGCACTTTGTCCATGCCAACCATTGACATTTTGTCCAAGCAGCGTAATTTCTTTGACACCCGCTTCGATGAGTTGAAGGGCTTCCTCGGTAATTTGCTCAACGGATCGTGATATTTCAGCACCGCGTGTGTAAGGAACAACACAAAAAGTGCAAAATTTATCGCAACCTTCCTGTACTGTTAAAAATGCGCTAACACCTCGTTTTCTTACTGCATGTTTATTATGGGGCGGCAAATGAGCAAATTTATCTTCAACAGCATAGTCTGTTTCGATGATTTTTTTCCCTTGTTTGGCTTTTTCTAACAATTCTGGCAAGCGATGATACATTTGCGGACCAATAACAAGATCCACTGTTGGAGCACGGCGCAAGATTTCACTTCCCTCAGCTTGTGCAACACAACCTGTTACACCAACCATCAGGGGTTTATCAGGTGTGCGCTCTTGACGCATAACGCGCAAACGACCAAGATCAGAATAAAGTTTTTCTGCTGCTTTTTCACGAATATGACAGGTATTAACAAGAATAAGATCGGCATCATTGGGAATTTGTGTTGTCACATAGCCTTGCGAACTGAGGCTATCAGTCATCCGTTGGCTATCATAAACGTTCATTTGACATCCATAGGTTTTGATAAAAACCTTTTTAGGAGCAACAGGAGGCGTATTTTTAGGATTTACTTTATTCATAGCGCATGTGTAAATGTTTTTTACACAAATCTCAATCTATTTGCTTAAAAGTTTTTTGCATGATAATTGCATCACCACGACCATTTTTTGACGCGTAGTAGGCAAGACGTTCAGAAATTTTTTGAAATTCAAAGCGTTGATAAAGGTTCAAAGCAGAAAGATTTGTGGCTTCTACTTCCAAGAATAATTTTATAGCGCCCTTGTCGTGAAGATGGTGAACTGTACGATCGATAAGAAAGGTACCAATTCCTTTTTGACGATAATGAGGATGAACAGCAATTGTGATGATTTCTGCTTCATCAAGGATGAGACGGCATAGGCAAAAGCCTAAAATTTGATCAGAGTGATCAATGAGAAAAGCTTTGTATCCGAAGATAGAGTGATCTGTTAAGAAATTATCAAAAGCTTGTTTTTCCCAAGAAGGGGTAAAACAATGCTGATGAATTTGATGAAGAGAAGCACTATCATTAACTTGTAGCGGAGCAATTCCAAAATTCTTTTTTGTCAATGAAAATTTGGGCATTATTTTTTTTGTGGTAAAGCAAAATTGGTTTGTTGTTTTGCATCAGCGCTGCGTAGATAGAGTGGGCGAGGTGAATTTTTTGATTGTTTGTTTGCAGCAAGATAAGCATAGTTTACAATATCGGCCGCTTCGCAGGGGATTTTTTCTAGGACAATTTTTTCGTATATTTTATGGTTTTTAATATGCTCCACAACGATATCAGCAGCTGGGCCAGTCAGTCGGGTTTTTTTGGGCAAATCTTCGAGGATATTTTCAATTGTTTTTAATCCCGGCTCTCCCAAAGGTGTGAGATCATTATGAAAATTTTGATGGTAGAACATCCCTCTCCCTGCTTCAATGACAACAGTAATTGCCGATGCTGTACTTTTATTGTTTATGACTTGTGCTGCTAACGCTTCAAGAGCACTCACTCCAACAGCAGGTATTTCAAGTGCTAATGCCAAAGCGCGCGCTGTTGCAACACCGACACGTACACCAGTAAATGATCCAGGTCCAATATTGACAGCAATATGCTCAACTTGATCAAGCGTCATATTGGCTTGTTTCATTATTTGTGTAATCTGCCCAATAAGTTTTTCAGCATGTCCTTTGTTCATGCGCTCATTGATACGCGCAATAACAGATTTATGACGAATAAGCGCAACAGCACAATAAATTGAAGCAGTATCTATAGCAAGGATAAGCATAAAAATATTTTAGTTGAATAAAATGATAAATAAAAGTCCTGCTGTATTTTTAATCTTTTCATTATCGTATATTTCATTTGTAAGAAAGTTACTAGTGCCAATAAGCAACAATATCTTTTTATGGGATAGAACGAGATGTTGATTTAATCCTTATTTTTATCACTTTTTGAATGAGTATCTTGAGTATTGTAAGATTCTCTTATTTTAAATCTACTTATGGTGAAACAATTAAAGTTATTAGCTTGTATATTACAAGCGGAGTTAGCGTATGAATCAAAACTGTTGAAGAAAAGAATAAAAACTCCTTCACGAATCGTTTAAATGTAAGGGTTGTCACAACTTGTAAGCTATCAAATAGTACTTTGATGCCACTTGTATTACATAGTAAGTAAAAGTAATTTAAAAGAGGAAAAGTTATGACCCCACATTTTTTCCAAATAAGAATATATTCTATCCGTCTTTATATAAAAAACTCAGCATAATAAGAGCAGATGAAAGAAATGGCATTGTTTTGCATGAGTTACGTATTTTGATACTACCCTGTTGCAAATCATTATGGACTGAAAAGCACATTTGACAGTTTTCACTTAAATATCAGCTCTTTCAATTTTTTGTATAGAATAATGAGCAGTATTTTAGAACTTTTTCTGGTTTATGAAAGAACTGATTTTAATAATAATGAGGACTTTGGGTTGATTGCATACTACGTTGAAAAAATAATAATCAATGCACATTTAAAATGTTATATGATTTAAATCATTCAATTGTATCATGATCAGGCTACAAATACCGAGAATAATTATGGAGCAGGTTGAAGCCAAAATGACGCGCCATCCTGCTTTTTTTAGTGATCGGATATCAACACCTAATCCTAGTGCAGCCATTGAGATAACAGTAAACAACTGGGCAATAAATTTGATGGAATTGATAGCCTTTTCAGGGATAAGACCACTTGAGCGAACAAGCATCATGATAATAAAGCCAATGATAAACCATGGGACGAGGGTATGTAAACGCAAGCGTGTTTGTGCTGATCGGCGATAAATGATTGATAGAGTAAAAATAACAGGGCCTAACATGAGAACCCGTACTAATTTGACAATTGTTGCAATTTGAACACTCAGAAAAGAGACAGATGCTGTTGCTGCTAAAACCTGTGGTACAGCATAAACAACCATGCCAGCAAGCACACCATATTGGCTAAATGACAAATTCAGAGATGGATGTAAAAAGGGTAAAAATAAAATAATAAGAATTCCTAAAAGAGCAGTGAAGGCAATTGACGCGGCTACATCGTCATGTTTTGCTTTTATGACAGGTGCAACGGCAACAATAGCTGAATTGCCACAAATAGCATTCCCACAAGCGACCAGCATTGCCAAATGTGTAGAAAGCCCGAAAAGTCGGCCGATGGCAAAGCTCAGGATAATCGTTACGAATATCACGAATATGATACTAGCAAGCAAATTCCAGCCAGCTGAAAGGACTGCGTTAATGCTAATGCTTGCTCCTAGAAGAACGATAGCAATTTCGAGAAGTGTTTTTGCACAAAAGGTGATACCTTTTTGAAAATATGTTGGCAAAGGAAAACAACTACGGATAATCGATCCTAAAAGAATTGCCAAAACAAGGCTTTCAAGCCATGATTGTCCAAAAAGCTGTTTTTCTACGACTTCTAAGCCATAAGCTAAGGCTGATATGAGTAAACATACTAGAATACCAGGACAAAAGTCGTTTAAAAGTGAGAGTTTTTTCTTTATCACTTGAATATTTTCCCTATACAAAGAAATAATAGTAAATAAAACGAGATAACAGGTAAGAGAAAGAAATTTTTAAAGATTTGTTCTTGCTTGTACAGCTGCTGCTAAAGTTCCATCATCAAGATAATCAAGCTCGCCTCCTACAGGAACACCATGAGCAAGTCGCGTAATTTTAACTGGAAAATTAGAAAGCTGATCGGTGATATAGTGAGCAGTTGTTTGACCTTCGACAGTCGCATTGACAGCAAGAATAATTTCCGTAATAGGGTTTTGTACAACACGCTGTATTAAGGTGGCAATGTTGAGTTCGTCAGGACCTATTCCATCTAAGGGGGAGAGTCGTCCACCCAACACATGGTAACGTGCGGCTAAAGTTTTTGCGCGTTCAAGAGCCCACAGATCAGCAATATCCTCAACAACGATGATTGTTGTATCATCGCGGCGCAAATCTGTACAAATTGAACAAGGATCAATGGTATCGACATTTCCACAAACAGAACAAATACCGACTTTTTCGATAGCTGCTTGTATAGCCGCTCCCAAAGGCTCCAGCAATGTCTCCTTTTTTTTGATAAGATGAAGCGCAGCACGACGTGCTGAACGTGGACCAAGACCTGGTAACCGTGATAAAATCTGAATGAGACGTTCAATCTCAGGTCCTGCAATGTATTTAGACATATTTTTGTCTCACGGGAAAAAACCGTTTCATTAAAATGGAAGTTTGAAACCTGATGGGAGTGGTAGCCCTGCGGTCATACTTTTGGTTTTTTCTTCTATTGCAACTTCGATTTTTGTTCTTGCTTCATTATAAGCTGCCATAATGAGATCTTCAAGAATTTCACCTTCCTCAGGTTTGAGTAATGAAGGATCAATTTGAATTGCTGTTATAATATTTTTGCCATTTAAAGTGATATTGACGAGACCACCTCCTGCAGTGCCCACAGCTTGCAGATTAGCTATTTCCTCCTGAATCTTCTGCATTTTTTCTTGCATTTCTTTGGCTTTTTTCATCATGCTCATCATTTCACGCATAGGAATAGGTATCCTTATTCATCATTGATATCATTTTTATTTTTAAAAATATCAGCATTTTTAAAGGTATTGGAGAGTAAATCAAGATCATTTTCTTCTTTATTGAGTCGAATATCGACAATTTTTGCTTCTGGGAAATGATTGAGGATTTTCGCAATATCAGGATCTGTTTCTGCATTGGAAAAAAGAGTCTTTTGAATCGCTATACTTTCCTCCTGTAAGGTTGGGCCACCTCCTTCATTAACAAAAGTTATTGTCCAGCGTTTTTCAGTCCATTGAGATATCTTTTTTTCTATATCATGAGCAAGAAATTGTGGGGTATTTTCAGAAAGTCTCAAGGTAATATGCCCAGCTTCAAAAGAAACAGGATGAACAAATTCTTTAACAAGGAGTTTGAAAGGAACGTCATTATGCTGTTCGGCTAATTGAACAATATCGTGCAAAGAATTAATCACGAGAGTTTTAGGTTCAGTAATCTTTTCTGTTGTTTGCGTGACAGAATGCGATAAATTTGCAATCTTTTCAGAAAGATCAGTAGATTGAGAAGTTTCTGGAATTTCTGTTACTTCTTGGGCGTTGATTTTGTCATGGTTTTGATTTTCAACTAAATTTTCTGGTTGTAAGGAATGATCTAATTGGTTTTTCAAAGATGTTTTTAAATCTGATTGATCGGCTAATGTATTTGAAACGCTCGAGGAAGCATGGGCTCCGACCATTGTTTCTTTTGCTATATTATTTGCATTCGTAGATTCTTGATGAGAAGAATTTGTAACGAGTGTGAGAGGCGTTTTTTCTTGCGTAAGCTTTTTTAAAGCTTCATCAAGAGTTGGTAGGTCAGCTGTGTGAGCAAGACGAATTAAAAGCATTTCAGCGGCTTGAAGTGGACGTGCAGTTTGATTAACTTCCTGTAAACCTTTGAGTAACATTTGCCAGTTTCGGGATAAAACAGGAACGGAAAGTTTTTTTGAAAAGTCTAAACTTTTTAAACGTTGTTCTTCAGTTAGTGAGAAATCTTCCACTATTTCTGGTGTAAAACGTAAACGTGTGACCAGATGATTAAAATCGGCTAGTTCTGTCAATATAGTAAGAGGATCAGCACCTGCTTCATATTGACTGCGTAATTCATGTAACGCATTGACAACATCGCCCTTCATGATAAATTCAAAAAGATCAATAATACGTGCTTGATCCGCTAATCCCAACATTGTACGCACCGCAATAGCATTAACATTGCCATTGCTATGGGCGATTGCTTGATCAAAAATGGATAATGCATCACGTGCAGATCCTTCTGCAGCACGGGCAATCATAGAGAGTGCTTGATCTTCTACTTCTACCTTTTCAGATTTCGCAATTTGACGCAAATGTGCACTCAAAGCTTTTGAGTCAATACGTCGTAAATCAAAACGTTGGCAACGCGAAAGAATTGTAATAGGAACTTTGCGAATTTCTGTTGTGGCAAAAATAAATTTCACATGGGAAGGTGGTTCTTCAAGAGTTTTCAATAAACCATTAAAGGCTTGTGTTGAGAGCATATGTACTTCATCGATAATATAAACCTTATAGCGTGCAGAAACAGGACGATAGCGTATTTGTTCAATAATTTCACGAATATCATCAATGCCCGTATGAGAAGCGGCATCCATTTCTATAACATCAATATGGCGTCCTTCGATAATTTGTGTGCAATGTTCACCAAGAGAGTCCAATACAGTTGTTGGTTGGTCAATATCTTTTGTTTTATAATTAAGTGCACGTGCCAAAATACGTGCTGTTGTGGTTTTACCTACGCCACGAATCCCTGTTAACATCCACGCTTGTGCAATACGACCTTTTTCAAAGGCGTTGGTGAGAGTACGCACCATAGCTTCCTGACCAATGAGGTCAGAGAAGTTTTGGGGTCGATATTTACGAGCAAGAACACGATAGGCTGTTTCTACCGGTAAATTTTCCATGAATATTTCCAACTTCGAAGTTCTTTATGCGTACATTTTGATAATACAAAAGCATAGATCAATACTGTAGTCTCATATAAAAGGATTTTTTCTTAATCAAATTATTTATGGGACAATTTGTTTAAAAATAACAAAACCCCTTTATTTGCTGCATACAAATGCCGCTCTGAAGATTAAAAATACCTCGCTAAAAGACAGCATAAAAAATAATTTCTTCAGCAAAATAGGAGGTTGGAACGATGACCCGTACCAGAACTCGTTGGGGCTGCTTCTTTCCAGACCTGACCCAGTTGGCGAGTAGTTCGTCCACCACCAACCTCCCAAACTCATATTGTCGATTTGGAATGAAAAATCAAGCTCAGAAACGAAAAATATCCTAAGAACGATGAAGAATTTTCCTTTGCGTTTAATTTATTGACATATAAACAACAAAGAGATTGTGGATTTATTAGTTTTTATAGCAGTAGCTCTGCATATTTATTTGGTATGAAAATATCTTTTCGCTTAAGATAGTCTGAATGTATAATTATTCTCATTCGCTGAAACATATAAGAGTTTTAGGATAGACACGTCTGTTCTAAAACTACGAAATTGAATCATCAAAAATTTACAACAGTTAAAGAAGAAAATAAAGCAGATAGATCATGTAATTGGCTAACATTCGAAAGTCAGGGGGAAGAGTGCTATTTAAATAATTATAAAATATTGCTTTAATGGTGTTTCTCATCTCACACAAAACAGAACATCCCAAACAGAATACATTTAATGTTGTACATTCACAGGCTTTTTAAAGAGCGATTGCTCAATACTCTTAACTATATTTCAAACTCTACTCGTAAATAGTATACATACTCTCCTTGAGATATAAGTCCATTGTGCACTATCTTTTTTATGCTTAATAAAAGTATAAATTTTAGCCCTCATACTACTTAACAACTCCCAATGTTGCGATCCCTTGCACTTGAGAGGCTTTATAAGAAGCATTTTTATTCCTTTTTTAATCGTTTTTACTCACACATCACTCCCATTTGTAACTTTCAAGGAAACGATTTTAATTGATTCAATATGAGATTTAAGATGGGAGATCTTACTTTATTTGTGGTTGTAATTCAGTATAAAAAATCGAACTCTTATAATGATAAGTCAATATATTAAATATCTTATAAGAGAACCACCTCATTTCTATAGTGAATGAGAATATCAAATATGTAATATTTTTTCTTTTAACGTATATAAATACTGAGTAGATGTTATCGCTCTTTTTTTGCGTACTTGTTCTTTTAATTAAAAAACATTGATGTTTATCACAAGATGGATCAATATATGAATTTTTATTATTGAGAAAAGGTTTCATATATTTTTAAGAGACTGTACTTATGCAAGAGAAGATGCAACATTAAACGCTATAGAAATAAGGGGGTACTGATTTTATAAGCATAAAAATGGTTCTTATTCGATATAAGCGACATTTTATAGTTTCAAATAATTATATCCTTTAATAAGGAGGGAAGAGCGAGATGATTTTTTACAAAAGCTGAATGAGTATGATTTAAAATGCAGCGAGGAATGCATCTGTAGAGCAAATTTTACTTTTCTGTTTATCTAAGTGATTTGGGTACGATGTGCTTTATAGTACTTAAAATAAAGCAGTTGCAAAGATAGAAGTTATATTCTTATTAAAAAAATAGCTCTGATAGTAGAAAATACAGAACAATTTAATTTTAGTCATTTAGTTTTCGCAAAAGTTCTTTAATATCTAACCTTATAAGCAGCTTAAGGGTTGCCATATTAGGATAAAAATAACCTTTTCAGCGATTAGTTTTAATGGCTCATTATGCCCTATTTTGAAAAAAATACCTGAAAAAAGAATAACTCTACTCAAATTTAGATGTTATAGAAATATTGTTAATCATAACCTCCTGTGTCACAATCTGTTCCAACAACTTTTTTGTTCGTAATATTTTTAAAAATATAATGTCCTGACCAAGGAAAACTTATATGAAGAGATTTTATATTTTTTAGGGTAAAGATTTTCTTTTCTTTATCATGGGTTATTTTCTTTTCATCATCAACAAAAATTCTCAATTTGTTTAAATCAGAAGGGGCAGAGTATGATAAAGTAAAGGATACTTTCTTCGGTTTAAAGGTATTACAAGAGTATTCAACTCCTTGCTGGAATGTATAGGATGGTGTGATCACAACACTTTCATCCCGCGCAAAATTCCATTTTTTTTCACCAAAGCCAGCAAATGCAACACTAGAGTAGGCGAGAATATTTGCGGCTAATAATCCTCGCGTGAAGATTTTTTTCATTATCCTCTCCTTTTTTCTAAAGTGAGGTGAATCATAAATCAGTTTTTATAAAGATACAAGTTCAAACTTAACGCTAAAATCAGGGCTAAGTTGCATTTTCTAGTTTTAAACCATGTTTAGAATGATATTAATCTAAAAGATTCGAATACTCTATTATGTATAATAATTTGAATTGTTTTGAGAGCTAATTTAGAAGTTCGTTATCTTTATTGGAATATTGTCAGAGGAAATGACTTTTCTCAAGAGGCTCTCTTTAAATATATAAAGGGAAATAGATGGTACAAGCGTTTTTATTTTTGGTTACTGTGTTTTTTTACACTGGTTTTTATACGAGTTGAATTGCGGTTTATCATGATATAATTTGTGAGAAAATATTATGAAAATAATTTATATATTCTATTACGAGCTGTTTTTTCTTCTTCAGTGTTTATGAAGGGTGTTGAGTAGAAAAAACGAGCCCTTTCAAGATGCGTTGCATTATGAAATTTTTACGATGCTTTTTGATATCAACAAAAAATGATAGCAGCTTAATTGCTTTTATATATACGATGTTCGATCGTTTTGTGCTGGATAAGTACCGATAATACGCAGTTCTGCAGAAAAGAAAGATAATTCTTCTAAGGCAAGTTTCATCATCGGGTCTTCAGGATGTCCTTCAATATCAACAAAGAACTGTGTTGCATTGAAATTTCCACCAATTTGATAGCTTTCTAATTTTGTCATATTGATACCATTCGTTGCAAATCCTCCCATAGCTTTATAGAGAGCAGCGGGGACATTGCGCACTCGAAAAAGAAGACTGGTGATGATTTTTTCGCCATTTTGAGGTTTGGGGACATGTCGTTTGGAGCGTGAAAGGATGACAAAACGGGTAATATTATGAGGGTTATCTTCAACATCTCTTTCAATAATATCAAGTCCATAGAGTTCTGCTGCGATTAAAGGTGCTAAGGCAGCCTGTGAACGTTTAGCATTTTTTTTAATAAATTTTGCAGCTCCAGCGGTGTCAGCAGAAACAACAGGTTTCCAACCGTTGTTTCGTATGATTTTTCGGCATTGTGCAAGGGCATGCGTATGGCTGTGGACGGTTTTAATTTCGTCATGTGTAACGCCGGGCAAAACCATGAGTTGAAAATGGATAGGTAAAAAATATTCATCAATAATATAAAGAGATGACTGTGGTAAAAGATGATGAATGTCTGCAACGCGTCCCGCAAGGGTATTTTCAATAGGGATCATAGCAAGATCAGCTTTCCCGCTTTCCACTAAATTAAGGGCGTCTTCGAAAGTAGCAGAGGGAACAGCATCCATATTGGGGAACATATTGGAGCAAGCAATATGGGAATTAGCGCCGTATTCTCCTTGGAAAGAAATTTTATTGGTTTTTTTAAGTATTTTCATGCTAAAATCTCACAAACTCTATCGAGATCATGTTGTGTGTCTACACCTAAGGGAATTGTATCGACTATTTCCACATCAATACGCATATTGTTTTCTAATGCACGTAATTGTTCAAGTTTTTCACGTTTCTCAAGTGGTGAGGGTTTGAATGATACAAATTTCTCAAGTGCTTCGCGCCTATAGGCGTATATTCCAATATGGTGATAAAGAGGACCCTCTCCATAAGGTGCTTTGGCGCGCGTAAAATAAAGAGCACGAAGGCGATTTTGAGAAAGCGGTGTACCAATGATTTTGACAACATTGGGATCTCTTGTTTCATTTTCTTCAATGATTTTGGCACCCAAGGTTGCAATATCAGTAAAGCTATTTTCTAAAGGGCGTAGCGCACGAATGATTTCACGAGGCATGATTGTTGGTAAGTCACCTTGTATATTTAAAATGGCGTTGTAGCGTTGTTCAGGATCAATGCGCACTAAAGCTTCATAAATACGATCAGATCCAGACTTATGATCACCTCGTGTTATGATATATTCATGCCCATAATCTGCAACAGCTTTAGCGATATCATTATGATCTGTTGCAACGATTGTACGTCCTATTCCAGCTTTTTTGGCTTGTTCTGCGACATGAACAATCATCGGTTTTCCGCCAATTTCAGCGAGAGCTTTTTGAGGAAGACGGGTTGAGCCCATACGGGCAGGAATAAGAATAATTGTTTCAAGAGCCATTGTAAGATTCCCAATGTCATCTGTGATGCATTTATGATGTTGTGTGTTATAAAGAAGATGTTGTGTGTTATAAAGAAAAAGCTTAAACTAAAAATGGTAATAAAATCGTGAACATTTGAGTTTTTATGAATCGCTCGAGATTTATTTATTTTATTTGTGCTTGTTTATGTGTGCTGGTCGCTATTGTGGGGATTTTCACACTCAGCAATATAGTTTACGATCATCCTACATCAGTCCAATATCATCATACAGTTGCCAAGAATGATATATTTCAAGAAAAACAAAAAGCACCTGATGTTTCCCTATCACTAAATAGCCGCCTTCAACAAGGCAATTTTGAAAATGGCCGTAAAGTTTTTCGCCAATGTGCCATATGCCACACATCTGGACGCAATGAAGCAGGGCGTGTTGGTCCAGTTCTCTGGGAGATTGTTAACCGCCCTTTGGCATCAGCAGCAGGTTTTGCTTATTCACGGGCATTACGTGCTCATTCTGATCAAAAATGGGATTTTGTAACGTTAGATCGTTATTTACATTCTCCACGTGAAGCTTTTCCTGGGACCATTATGTCTTTTCGTGGAATTAAAAATGACCAAGATCGTGCCGATCTCTTGCTTTATTTACGCAGTTTATCCGATCATCCTGTTCCTTTACCAATGGATAATAATAAAGCGAACGAGCCAAATTAACTTATACCATAGATGTTAATTTTAGAAAGAAGTCTGATTTTTTTGTAATTTTAGTTTCACAGTTTTATAAAAAGAGCTCTTATTGATGTTTTGTTAGGGGGGAACGCCCCTCACGCAAAACAGAACATATTTAACATTGCATATTTACTCGCTTATTTTAAAGAGATCTTTTATAAAAATGCACTCTTTACGCTGTCGTCTGTGGATTGGTTTTCAAGATTTGTGTGCTTCACTTTTTCTACATATACTTGTCTGTGAAATTATTGCTGAAGGATTATCAATTTATGAGCCGCAGCTTTCTGCTTCTGAATGCAATAATTATGTAATTAAAGCTCTCCATGAGGTTTATCTCAATCCTTCTATACACAAATCCCCATGTACTTTTACATCAATTCCCATGTATTTTTCTTATGAACAGAGACAATTGATTGTTCTTATACGTGCAATAATCCTAAGCTGCGTTTTATGATGCTCGATGAATAGACGTTTTCTCTTGAGGTTAGAGATGTACTGACAGATCATTAACCTTTTATAGTATCGATCACTAAAATGTGACTTAGATTATTTATTTATAGGTTATGGTTTGAAGTAAGCACTTTCATGTGAAACAATTTTTATGTGTGAATATTAAAATAGTTGAATAGAGTTCTGCTGATTGTATTTTTATCTACGTCGAAAATTTTTTACACAAGAATATTGATAGCAGCTATGTTCCCACGAGTCTCTGTCCATTTATAGACGATGACATGAAATTATGCTGATAATCCATTATAGAGAATTATTTTTTCACAAAAGGTTTTCCATATTTGTGATAAATTTAATAGGTTTCATTGGTTACAATGTTTCGATGACTTGCGATAAAATTAATTAGTATTTCAATACATATTGCGAGAGTGCTAAAAATTAGTGGAAGAGAGGACATAATCATGATTCTCCAAGCTTCTTAATAACTATGGTATTTTCTTTATAATTTGAGCGTTTATAAGTAATAATATTAAATTGCGCTAATAATCCATTATAGAGAAGAATCTTTCCTACTAATGGCTCTCCGATGTTTGTGATCATTTTAATAACTTCCATTGCTTGTAGGGTTCCAATAACGCCAGGTAAAACACCGATGATTCCAGCTTCAGCGCATGTTGGAATAGTATCGGGAGCAGGAGGGGTGGGAAATAAATCGCGATAGTGAGGATTATTGTCTTTATACGGCATAAGGACGGTTAATGAGCCATTAAAACGTTCTACAGCACCACTTATTAAAGGTTTTTTACATTGGGCAGCGTGATCAGCGAGAAGATAGCGAGTGGTAAAATTATCACTTCCATCAACAATGATGTGGTAAGCATTGAGCAGTTTATCCACATTACTTTTATCTAAGCGTAGGGTGTGTTTTTCAACTACAACATGGGGATTTATTGCTTTTATAGTGGTTTCAGCACTGTCTGTTTTGCTTTTGTTGATTGCATTTGTTTTATGAATAACTTGGCGTTGTAAATTGGAAAGTGAAACGATGTCGTTATCGACAATTCCAAGGGTTCCAACACCTGCGGCAGCCAAATAGGTTAAGACAGGAGCACCAAGACCACCCGCGCCTACAACAAGAACACGTGCTGTTTTTAGCTTTTGTTGCCCTGCACCACCAATCTCAGGCAAAATGATGTGGCGTGCATAGCGTTCGATTTCTTTGTTGTTTAATTTTATATCTGTTTCTTGTGTCATAAATTTTCTCTTGTCATAGTTCTTTTATTGTTTACTAAGTTTATGATGCATAGACCAGTCTGCTTTTAGGATAGAGAGGATTTATTTATGAAAATTGCCATTCAGATGGATCATATTTCAACAGTTCGGATTCAAGGAGATACGACATTTGCACTCGCTTTAGCAGCCCAAGAACGTGGACACTCTCTCTTCCATTATACACCAGATCGTTTATCTCTATACGATGGTTGTGTGATTGCACGACTAGAGCCATTGATTGTACATGATAAAGAGGGAAGCCACTATCGATTAGAAAAGCCTGTTCGTACGGAATTAACAGATATGGATGTGGTTCTTTTACGCCAAGATCCACCTTTTAATCTCAATTATATCACAACAACTCATTTGTTAGAGCGTATTCATCCTAAAACACTCGTTGTGAATGATCCTGCATGGGTACGCAACAGTCCAGAAAAAATTTTTGTTACTGAATTTTCTGATCTGATGCCAGAAACATTAATTACCAAAGATATTGAAGAAATAACAGCTTTTAGAGAGACATTTGGCGATATTATTGTTAAACCACTTTATGGGAATGGGGGCGCTGGTATTTTTTATTTAAGACAAGATGATCGCAATTTAGCATCATTGTTAGAAATGTTTGCAGAAATTTATCACGAACCTTTTATTGTTCAGCGCTATTTAGAGGCAGTACGAAAAGGAGATAAAAGGATTATTTTGCTTGATGGTACACCTGTTGGAGCTATTAATCGAATTCCGACAGAAACAGATGTGCGCTCTAATATGCATGCTGGAGGTCGCGCGGAAAATGTGGAGTTAACAAAACGTGATTATGAAATTTGTGAACGCATTGGTCCAGCCTTAAAGGAACGCGGTCTTCTTTTTGTGGGGATTGATGTGATCGGAGATTATATAACAGAAATTAATGTGACGTCTCCTACGGGAATTCGTGAAATTAAACGCTTCTGCG
The DNA here is from genome assembly GCF_042196845.1 of Bartonella sp. AA9NXGY. Taxonomy (NCBI): domain Bacteria; kingdom Pseudomonadati; phylum Pseudomonadota; class Alphaproteobacteria; order Hyphomicrobiales; family Bartonellaceae; genus Bartonella; species Bartonella sp. AA9NXGY. Next base: position 19,400 of record NZ_JBHIRB010000006.1, on the reverse strand, counting down.
GTACGGATGTTGCTCATTTGTTTTGGGATGTTATTGAGTTCAAGCGTTCAAATGAATTTATTTGACAGAGGACAAAAACATGGTTTTAAAAAAATGATCCATGTTGTTTTTTATATTTGTTATGTTGCAAATGTGAACTAGAATGACCGTATAATATAAATTAAGAGGCTTTGTTTTCAATTTTTAGGGAGTTTATAGATGAACAAAGTATTATCAATTGGAGTGGGATTGATTTTTGCGCTACTGCTGTCAGCAAATGGAGGCAATGCGCGCGATCAAATACAGATTACTGGTTCATCTACAGTTTTACCTTATCAAAAGATTGTTGCTGAAACATTTGGAGAAATTTATCCCCATTTTAAGGTTCCTGTTATCGAATCGGGAGGAACAGGAGCTGGTATTAAGGAATTCTGCCGTGGTATTGGGGAGAACACTGTTGATATTGTTAATGCTTCGCGAGCAATGAAACCGAGTGAATTACAGTCTTGTTTTGATGCTGGTGTAAAAGATGTTGAGGAAATACGTATTGGGTATGATGGCATTGTTTTTGCAACTGATATTAAGGGACCTGATTGGAAATTACAGCCAGTAGATGTTTATAAAGCCCTTGCTGCTCGAATTATTATAGACGGAAAGTTGCAACCGAATAATGTTTTGAAATGGAGTGCAGTCAATAGTGCTCTTCCTGATTGGACGATAGCAGCGTATATTCCTGGGGAGAAGCATGGGACACGTGAAGTTTTTGAGGAAAAATTACTTACTGAGGGGTGTAAAGAGAGTGGGGCAGTTGAGGTGATGAAGTCTTTAGGAATGGATGATAAGGAGATACACACTGCTTGTATTGCGGTACGTAAGGATGGAAAAGCGGTTGATATTGATGGTGATTATTCTGAAACATTTGCGCGTCTAATTTCTAATAAAACAGGGGTTGGTATTTTTGGTTTGTCTTTTTATCAAAATAATGCTGATAGGCTAAAGGTTGCCGATATTAACGGTTTTGCGCCAACAGTTGAGACGATTTCTAGTGGACAATATCCGGTTTCTCGTCCGCTTTTTTTCTATATTAAGAAAGCACATTTAGGTATTATTTCAGGTTTGCGAGAGTATGTTGATTTTTTTCTTTCTGATCAAATGATTGGTCCAGAGGGTCCTTTGGCTGAATATGGTTTGATTGTTTCTCCTGAAAAGGAACGTCAAGCACAGCGTTCTGATTTTTCTGCTGGTCGAGTAATGACATTGAAATAATTTGCAGGGAAAATTTGTTGGATTTCTGAGATAGGAAATTTGGGTGCTATTTTTTTATAAAAACTGAAAGATAAAATGCGCATTTCCTTCATTGTTTTGCTATTATTGATTTTTGGATTTTGTGGCTTTTGTATTTCTTATATGCGAGCACGCATTCTTGAATACAGACAACATAAAATGCATTCTCGTGCGTATTATTATGGCTGGTGGACATTTTTGATTACTGTTATTCCAGCTTTTATTTTTTTAATTGTTTGGGATGCTGGGAGTACAATTTATTTAGAATATAATGCCTCTCGAGAGCTGGGGGCGTATAGTGCGCATGTAACAGAGCCTGTAAATCACGATCTACTTTGGGAGACACTTCGAAGTCTCGTCAAAAAGATTCATCGCTTTGAGGGGAATCTTTCTACCGCTTCCTATAAGGAAGTGCAGGCACAATTACTCGCGAAGGGATTGATTTTATCCGATGAAGCATCGGATGATGTGTTCAAAATAGCACAGTCGTGGGTATTCTCTTCTGAAAAGCTTAAGTTTATAGGTTATGTTTTTCTTTTTGCTATTGCGTCCTTTGGTTTTATCTGTGGAATGATGCAAATTGCGCCTCATCAACGTGCCCGTAATAAGGTTGAATCTTTTATTATTATTGGATTGATTTGTGCATCTATTGTTGCAGTCTTGACAACAATAGCCATTGCGCTTTCTATGCTTTTTCAGACAGTAAGCTTTTTTCAGTCTGTATCCTTTTCAAATTTCTTTTTAGGAACAGTTTGGGATCCGCGTTTTTCCGCGAGCGGTTCCAGCGATGAAGTAGGACAATTTGGTCTAATACCGCTTCTTGCTGGTACGCTTTATATTGCATTTGTTGCCATGCTTTTTGCTGTACCTATAGGACTATTTTCAGCTCTTTATATGGCGGAGTATGCTTCTGCGCGATTGCGAGCAATTGTGAAGCCATTGTTAGAAGTTCTTGCTGGCATTCCAACGATTGTTTATGGCTTTTTTGCTTTGAAGGTTGTGGGACCATTTTTACGAGATCTCTCTGCTTCTCTCTCAGACGGGGTTAGTTTTATTATGGCACAAAGTGTTTTGACTGCTGGAGTTGTGATGGGAATTATGTTGATACCTTTTGTTTCCTCTTTATCGGATGATGTTATTACGGCTGTTCCACGCATTTTACGTGAAGGTTCTTATGGTTTAGGCGCAACGCAATCTGAAACAATTAAAAAAGTTGTTATACCAGCAGCGCTTCCAGGGATTATGGGGGCTATTTTGTTGACGGCATCGCGTGCAATTGGAGAAACAATGATTGTGGTTTTGGCGGCAGGTGTTGCAGCAAATTTAACACTCAATCCTTTCGAAGCAATGACTACGATGACTGTTAAGATTGTTAATCAATTGACCGGTGATTTTGAGTTTAATTCTCCACAAACTCTGGTGGCTTTTGCCTTAGGGATGACGCTCTTTGTTATGACACTTTTGATGAATATTCTAGCTCTTTATATTGTGCGTAAATATCGGGAACAATATGAATGAATGAAGATTTTTTTCCTCGTCGCAATATTAGTCTCAAGCGTCGGTATTGGGCTGAACGTCGTTTTCGTGCCTATGGTTTGATTGCCATTTTTATTGGTTTATTTTTTTTATTTACGCTTTTATGGTCTATCATTAGTCAGGGTTATACAGCTTTTTTTCAAAGTGAAATGACATTATCGATTTATTTGGATGAAAAGATCATTGATCCAAGTGGTCAACGTAAAACAAAACCACAAGTGCTCATGACGGCGAATTATCCACTTCTTGTACGCAATGCTTTAGCGAAGAAACTTAATATCAATCAAAATGATCGAGCCTCTCTTTTGGACGTTAACCGTATGTTTTCAAATGGTGTCCGTGTTCAACTGCGTGAAATGGTGACAAAAAATCCAAAACTGATTGGCACAATGCAAAAAGTTAAAGTTTTGGCATCTGCGGATATTGATTCTGCTTATAAGGGACAGATTGATCTGCGTGTAGCAGAAAAAAACCGTAAAGTTTCTAATCGACAAATAGAATGGATAAAGCGTTTAGCGCATGATGGTACGCTTTATAAAACATTTAATATTGGTTTTTTTACATTTGGCGCTTCAAGTCGTCCTGAGACTGCGGGATTAGGTGTTGCGATCATTGGTTCTCTTTATATGATAGGCATCGTTTTATTAGTTTCCCTTCCGATAGGCATAGCAACGGCTCTTTATTTAGAAGAATATGCACGCAAAAATAAATTTACAGATTTTATAGAGGTTAATATCAATAATCTTGCAGCTGTTCCTTCAATTGTGTTTGGTCTTTTAGGACTCTCTTTTTTTGTTAATTTTTTAGGATTACCACGTTCAGCCTCTTTTGTTGGTGGTCTTGTTTTAGCGCTCATGACTCTTCCCACGATCATTATTGCAACACGTTCTGCTCTGCGTGCTGTTCCTCTCTCTATTCGTTCTGCAGCTTTGGGGTTGGGAGCATCAAAAACACAAATGATTTTTCATCATGTTGTTCCTTTAGCTGCGCCTGGCATTTTAACAGGCACAATTATTGGAGTCGCTCAGGCTTTGGGTGAAACAGCTCCTTTGCTTTTGATTGGAATGGTTGCTTTTGTTGTTAATATTCCTACGACCCCCATGGATCCAGCAACGGCTTTGCCTGTTCAAATTTTTATGTGGGCGGGTGAAGCAGAGCGTGCTTTTGTTGAAAAGACATCAGGTGCTATTATTGTATTGATGATTTTTCTTGCGATCATGAATATTTCTGCGGTTTTTTTACGTCGACGATTTGAACGCCGCCAGTAATTTTAATAAAACAACAGCTTTGATAAGATTTTTGTAAGGTGAATTTTTGTAATGAAGATTAAAATGCGCGGTCAGGATGTGAAGGTTTCTTACGGAGATAAAGAAGCACTCCACGGTATTACACTTGATATTCCTGAACATCAAGTAACTGCTTTGATTGGTCCATCAGGATGCGGAAAGTCAACTTTTTTGCGTTGTTTTAACCGTATGAATGATACAATTGAAGGCGCTAAAACAACTGGTCTTATTACCTTAGATGGGGAGAATATTTATGACACACGGATTGATGTTGTAGAATTGCGCGCTCGTGTTGGAATGGTTTTTCAAAAGCCCAGCCCTTTTCCAAAATCTATATTTGAGAATGTTGCGTATGGTCCACGCATTCATGGTTTAGTTAAAACACGCTCTGAATTGCATGATGTAGTTGAAAAGAGTTTGAGGCAGGCAGGTTTGTTTGAAGAAGTAAAAGACCGCCTTCATGATCTTGGAACAAGTTTATCAGGGGGACAACAACAGCGTTTGTGTATTGCACGTGCTATTGCGGTTAGTCCTGAAGTTATTTTGATGGATGAGCCCTGTTCAGCTCTTGATCCCATTGCAACAGCACGGATTGAAGAGCTTATCGATGCGTTACGGCAAAATTATACAATTGTTATCGTAACGCATTCCATGCAACAGGCCGCACGTGTTTCTCAATATACGGCTATGTTTCATTTAGGGCATTTGGTAGAAGTTGGTGCGACTGAAATGATCTTTACCTCACCAAAAGAGCAACGGACACAAGATTATATTACGGGGCGTTTTGGATAGGTGAATTGAGGAGTATAAGATATGTCTATGAAACATACTGTCCGTTCTTATGATGCAGAACTAAAATATTTAAGAGTAAGGATTACAGAAATGGGAAGCCATGCAGAAAGGATGATTGAACGTTCTGTCGCATCGGTTGTGAGTAGTGATCTTCAACTTGCAACGACAGTGATTGCCGATGATGTGTTTTTAGATGAAGCAGAACGTGACATTGATGAAAAAGCGGTTGCTATTATTTGCAAACGCCAACCGATGGCTGTCGATTTGCGTGAAATTATTGGAGCCATTCGTATTTCTTCTGATCTTGAACGGATTGGGGATATGGCAAAAAACATTGCTAAAAGGACTGTTGCACTTTCAGAAATACGTCAATCTGCTTCTGTTTATCATGGGCTTGAAACAATTACAGCTTTAGCACTCAATCAATTAAAAGAAGTCTTAAATGCTTATACGAGTCGCCTATTAGAGCGTGTTGACGCGGTGCGTGAGCGTGATGAGAAGATTGATGCTTTGTATACTTCTCTTTTTCGTGAACTTTTGACGTATATGATGGAAGATATGCGCAATATTACGGTTTGTACGCACTTACTGTTTTGTTTAAAGAATATTGAACGAATTGGTGACCATGTTACTAATATTGCTGAAATGCTGCATTATATCATAACGGGTTACCATATGTCCTCTGATCGTCCTCGCGATGACCTTACTTATAAAGTTGGGGTAGGTGAGAAGAAAATAGATTAAAATTTTTCTTATATGTATAAAATAAGTTTGTAGATATATGAGTATTTTCTTAAAGTGCAGCTATAGGAAGAATAAGATAACCATCTTATGGAAAAGCACAAAGAAGCAACAAAGAGTTTTTTCAGAGAAGCATGGCAGATTGTTAACTCTTGGTTTGACATATTTGTATATTAGATGATATCATCACTCGTATTGTGGCAGGAGGGGAGTTTTCTAGGGGAATTTCCTTTCAGATCATTTTGTTAAAATTTTATATTAAAGGGGATATCTGTATTATTTTTTCGTATGTAGAAGAAGTGGATAGTGTTACTTTATTGTAATTGAAACGTGTGGGTTATTATAGCCTATATTGAGCCATGAAGAATAACAATATCGATCTGTAAATTAAGAGTTTTTTATTTTTTATTTTGCATAGATACTTTTTGATTACCTCTTGTATTAAAATTTTACTGAGTGGTAACAATTAGCTATGTACTTTATTGAGAGATACATTTAAAGCTCATTTCAAGACTTGAATAGCTCAGAGATTATAGGAATGTGTTGCATAAGATGAAAAAAAATCGTTGGAATGTATTTGTTACCTGTTGTGTAGCGCCGTTAGTTGTTGTGGGGTGTGCTTCAAATCATTTAGATACTGGAAAAATAAATAATAATAAGACAAAAACGGTTACGTATCCATTGACAGAGCGTCAATGTCTTATGCGAGCGATGTATTTTGAATCAAATCGCACAAGCCGTGAAGGAATGATTGCCGTTGGGACGGTTGTTATGAATCGTGTTAATTCAACCGCCTATCCTAAGACGATTTGTGGTGTTGTTGGTCAATATAGGCAATTTGCTCCTGGTGTTTTAACGCGTCCTATGACGGAGAAAGCATCTGTTGCTCGTGTAAGAGAGGCAGCTGATGCCGTTTTACGGGGTGAACGAGATAAGAAAGTTAAACACGCTAAGTTTTTTCATACCGCTGGTTTGTCTTTTCCGTATAAAAACATGCATTATGTTCAGGTTGCAGGGGGAAATGCTTTTTATGAAAAACGATCACGTGATGGGGCACTTCAAGTTCCTACAAATAATCGCCCTTATGATGTTGCTTATGCTTTTGCTCAAGAACGTTCTGGTCATGCGCCAAGCTTTATAGATGAAGGCTTAGAGAGTAGGGGCGTAAAGGCAGAGAAAAGTACATCTCATTCGACAGAAGTAGCACAATCCAAGACGTCACATCCAGCGCCTTTTGCTATGGTACAGCTTGATAAAGTTCCTATCCCTGCCTATGCACCTCAACATCTAGCTAGGAAAGAGGAAAATAAAACGATTATGGCTTTACCTTCATCCGATCAGTTAAATGCAATTGTTGCAATGTTAGAAAAACGACACAGAAACTGGTAAGTTTTTCATGACCAAAGAAGGGTTATACACCCATTGCGGTTTATGAATTAAGTGAATTTTAGCGATAATGATATGCATAAGTATACGTAGAGAAAGTGAACTCAAAGGATCTGAAAAACAATTTATAATATGACGACATAAAGAACGCATTTTATTTAGAGAAGGGTATTGGTAATGTACTTTGATATTCATGAGACAATTTCGCCTGAAATGCTTAATCGTCTTGCAGAAATTACAGTGAAAGTGGGGTTGAATTTACAAGAAGGGCAGGATCTTGTTTTGACTGCTCCAGTTTCAGCGTTACCTTTTGTTCGGCGTATTGCATATCATGCTTATAAGGTTGGTGCTGGTGTCATTACACCAATTTTTAGTGATGATATGTTATCGCTTACACGGTTTGAAAATGCTCATACAGCTAGTTTTGATTGTGCCCCTTCTTGGCTTTATGAGGGAATGGCGAAGGCTTTTGAAAATGGGGCAGCGCGTTTAGCGATTGTTGGTGATAATCCTTTGCTCCTTTCCAATCAGGATTTTGATAAGGTTTCACGTTTAAATAAAGCCACTTCAATAGCTTATCAGCCGGCACTCAAGCAAATATCAAATTTTGCTATGAATTGGTCGATTGTTGCTTATCCAACAGCAGGGTGGGCTGAGGCGATGTTTCCTTCTTTATCGCTTAATGAGGCGATTAAAAAATTAGCTGATGCAATTTTTTCTGCTTCACGTGTTACAGAAGAAGATCCGGTACAGGCGTGGACTGTCCATAATGCACATTTGAAGAAACGATCATCTTGGCTTAATGAGCAGCGTTTTTCTGCCTTACACTTTACAGGGCCAGGAACTGATTTGACGGTTGGTTTGGCAGATGATCATGAATGGCATGGCGGTGCATCTGTTGCTCAAAATGGTGTTATTTGCAATCCGAATATTCCGACAGAAGAAGTTTTCACGACTCCTCATGCTCATAAGGTTGAAGGTTTCGTTCGCTCAACAAAGCCCCTTTCCTATCAAGGAACTCTGGTTGATAATATTGAAGTACGTTTTGACGCAGGGCGTATTGTTGAGGCTCGTGCATCAACAGGCCAAGAAGTTTTACAGCAGGTTTTGCAAAGTGATGAGGGTGCAAGCCGGTTGGGCGAAGTTGCCCTTGTGCCCCATTCTTCACCAATTTCTAAGAGTGGCCTCCTTTTTTATAATACCTTATTTGATGAAAATGCTGCATGTCATATTGCTTTAGGTCAGTGTTATTCCAAATGCTTTTTAGATGGGGCATCATTGACGTCAGAAGAGATTGCAGCACGTGGTGGGAATAAAAGTGTCATTCATATTGACTGGATGATTGGTTCTGGCGAAATTGACATAGATGGCATTACCCAAGATGGTGTAAGAGTTCCTGTATTTCGTAAGGGTGAATGGGCTTAATTTTGTTACCATAAAACACGGTCATTTGAGGTGGGGTGGGATGTAAGCCTCATTGATACGTTAAGTATTTTAGAGTGTGTGGTATATATTCAAGGCAGGGTTTGTCCATAAAGCCTTTAGTTAAATGATTCACATGAGTAGGAATCCAAGTAAAATCCACTCATCAAGAATTTGTTTAGTAGATGTAGAGGAAGTCTTCGTTCTTTGAGGGGGGTGGGAAGAAGTCAATTTATCAGAGATACGATTGGAAAGTGTATAATTATTAAAGAAGAGTAATGCCTGAGCTTCCTGAAGTAGAGACAGTTCGTCGTGGACTTGAGTCCGTTGTAACTGATGCAAAGATAGTATCTGTCAAACTTAATCGTAGAGATTTGCGCTTTCCTTTTCCTGAGGCTTTTTCTGAGCGCCTTATTGGCAGAACAATTATAGAACTTGGTCGGCGTGCAAAATATTTATTATTTCATCTTTCTCAGAATGAAACGATTTTAAGCCATTTAGGAATGTCTGGTTCATGGCGTATAGAGAATGATCTTTTAAGAACAGTTTTTTCAACGACAAGTAAATTGGTTAAGCATGATCATTTTGTCATGGATATTCAGACAAAGAATGGTGACGTTTATCGTCTTATTTATAATGATGTGCGTCGCTTTGGGTTTATGCTTTTAGTCGATACGGATAAGCTTTATGAACATCCACTTTTAAATAAGCTAGGTCTTGAACCTATAAGTAATTCGTTTTCTGGTCGTTATTTACAAAAGGCTTTTGTTAATAAAAAAATGTCTCTCAAGGGTGTTTTACTTGATCAGTCTATTGTTGCAGGTCTTGGGAATATTTATGTTTGTGAAGCACTTTGGCGGAGTCGTTTGTCTCCACAACGTGGTGCATTTACATTAGCATCAAAAACGGCACGTGCACGTGAATTTGCAGATTCTTTAGCACAAAATATACGCAATGTGATTTCTGAAGCCATTTTGTCTGGTGGCTCTTCTTTACGTGATTATATGCATATAGATGGTTCGCTTGGTTATTTTCAGCATGCTTTTTCAGTTTATGGACGAGAAGGCAAGCAATGTTTGGAATGTGGAGCGCCTATTATGCGCATTTTACAGGCTGGACGTTCAAGTTTTTACTGCTCACAATGTCAAAAATGAATAAGGTGTCTTGCAAAATCTTACAAGAGGCTTAAAGTCATCGCATCTATAATATAATTACACAAGGCTTGAAAGGTTTTTTTTATGCTGAATAAAGTACTAACACATCTTGATGGAAATATAGAGAAGAGCCTTGAACGCCTTTTTTCTCTTTTACGTTTTCAATCGATTTCTACAGACTCGGCTTACAAGGATGCATGTCGTAAAGCAGCTGATTGGTTAGTGGAGGATTTAAAAAGCATCGGTTTTGAGGCTTCACGCCGTGATACGCCGGGGCATCCAATGGTTGTTGGGCATCATCCTGGACCTTCAGATGATTGTTTGCATGTGCTGTTTTACGGACATTATGATGTTCAACCTGTTGATCCATTGAGTTTATGGGAGGATGATCCATTTACACCTTCTTTAAAAGAGAGAGATGGAGAGAAAGTTATTTGTGCTCGTGGAGCTTCAGATGACAAAGGTCAGTTGATGACTTTTATTGAAGCATGTCGTGCATTTAAGAAAGAAACAGGGCAGCTTCCTATTAAAGTTACTGTTTTATTTGAGGGAGAAGAAGAATGTGCTTCTCCTTCCCTTATTCCTTTTTTAAAAGCAAATACAGATGAACTTAAGGCAGATTATGCATTGGTTTGTGACACGTCAATGTGGGATGCGGATACACCATCTATTGCTCTTTCTCTTCGGGGAATTATGGCAGAAGAGATTATTATCACAGCAGCGAATCGTGATTTACATTCTGGTTATTTTGGAGGAGTAGCAGCTAACCCCATTCGTATTTTAACGAAAATCTTAGCAGGACTTCACGATGAAAATAATAGGGCAACACTTCCTGGTTTTTATGATGGCGTAGAAGAAACACCTCCACAAATTTTACAATCATGGAATGCACTTAATTGTACTGCTGAAAATTTTCTTGGTCCTATAGGACTTTCCGTTCCAGCTGGTGAAAAAGGGCGGAGCATTTTAGAGCTTGTATGGGCACGTCCTACCATGGAAATTAATGGTATTAGTGGCGGCTATGAAGGGGAAGGGATGAAAACGGTTATTGCTTCTCAAGCGAGTGCAAAAGTATCGTGTCGTTTGGTGCATAAGCAAGATCCAGAGAAAATACGCCAAGCGTTGCGTGATTATGTACGTAGCTCAATTCCTGCTGATTGTAAGGTTGAATTTAAGAATCACGGTTCTTCTCCGGCACTTCAGATTTCTGATGATTCATCTTTTATCAAGGAGGCGAAGGATGCTTTATCACAAGAGTGGGAAGTGCCTGCTGTTTTGACAGCCATGGGGGGCTCGATCCCAATTGTAGCAGATTTTCGGTCAATTCTTGGTATGGAAACTCTTTTGGTTGGTTTTGGACTGGCTGATGACCGTATTCATTCTCCTAATGAAAAATATAATTTAAAATCGTTTCATAAGGGGCAGCGGTCTTGGGCGCGTATTCTTGCTGCTTTAGCAAGTAGGAGGGTAAATGGCTGAGATTCGCGTTCATCAAGGTGATTTACCAAACTTAGACAATTATAAAACTGATGCCATTGCGATTGATACCGAGACTTTAGGATTACAACCCTATCGTGATCGTTTATGCGTTGTTCAGCTTTCTTCTGGAGATGGTACTGCCGATATTATACAGATTGCTAAAGGACAAAAGAATGCACCTAATTTGGTCAAGCTTCTTGAAGATAAAGCAGTCGTAAAAATATTCCATTTTGGGCGTTTTGATCTTGCTATTTTAGCACATACATTTGGTGTTATGCCAGAGGCTATTTTTTGTACAAAGATTGCTTCGAAACTCACGCGCACTTATACGGATCGTCATGGCTTGAAAGAAATTTGTAATGAATTGCTGAATGTGAATATTTCTAAACAGCAACAATCTTCGGATTGGGCGGCAGAAACGTTATCACAGGCACAAATTGAATATGCTGCGTCGGATGTGTTATATTTGCATCGTTTAAAGGTTATATTTGAAGAACGTTTAAGACGTGAAGAGCGAGAAAATGTTGCCAAGGCATGCTTTCAATTTTTGCCTATGAGAGCTAGGCTTGATCTTTTAGGATGGGCGGAAGTTGATATTTTTGCGCATAGCTAACTTTAAAATTGGCTTTTAAATGGAGTTAATTATTGATGTGAGAGGACAAAATGCTTGTACATTATGGGCATTTTATCCTCTCATCTTTTCTGATAAGAATTATAATAAATTCTTAAGTGCTATTTCATTTGAAGTTTAGGCAATAAAGGTACTTTTGCGAATTCATATTTTTTATTTTTGTAACAGCTTTTATTTGAAACAAAGCAATTTTGAGGAGAGGCTGGAAACATACGGTAGGTTGGAAGACTTAAATCTCTGAAACCGGTATACAGCCTAATTGGGGGAGAATATGAATGTGTAAATGTAAAAACCAAATCTCATCTTTACCATCATTTTTAATTCTGCTTTACGACTTTTAAAAGTATTTAAAGCAATGTCTGTTAAATAATAGAGATTACGCATTGCCTCATGTTTTTAATGGATTTACGTTCTTCGTGTAAAACAGAACTCCCTAAACGGAATATATTTGTGTTGCTAATTCATGTGCTTTTTGTAAAGAAACCGACACCCAAGTTCATTTTACGGTGGTGCTCATAAAAGATATAACAATAAAGCTTCCAATACCAATATAAAATCTATTGAACACTACCATCTTTATGCTTATGGAGTAACAAGCCGCTACCATCCACACAACTGTGCCAATTCCCAATGTTGTGTAAGTCCTTAGCACTTGAGACGGTTCATAAGAGACATTTTTAGTCTTTTTAGTGTTTTTATCCACACAGCTCTTCCAACTTGTAACGTGCAAACAAATGGTTTTGATTGATTCAACATGAAAAAGATTTGGAATAAGAGAATCTTATGGTATTTAGGATTCTCAGTCAATATGGATAACGCTATATTATCATTATAAATCAGTATATTATATGAAGTTCGTATAGTTTATTATTTTCAGACGATACTTCGTGCCTTTATTTATTACTCAATAAGTAATTTCTATGTTGGCAGAGCAGGGCAACTTTCTTTTATTTTAAAATTAAAATGCTCCAAAGCTTTATTTTTAAGGATTCTCACTTTTTATCTATAAACATGCTATTTTTTCTGGAAATTTGCAATGAACGCACTAGATAAAATCCATTATGAATATTTGATGAGGTTAAATTTATGAACATAAAATATTTTATTACAGCTTTTGCTACTTTTGCTTCAATCTCTATGGCTCAAGGTGCAAGTTTTTTAGCGTCTCAAAACCTTATACAGAGAGCATCTTCGGCTGTTCCTCCAATAGGTTTTTTTACTGGTGAACAGCTTCGCAAGTTATTATCTGAAGTTTTTCAGATAGAACTTTCTTGCACAAATAACAGCGAAAGCATAACAGCAGCTAAGTTAGTACCTGTGTTACATTCTGGTAAAAAAAGAGATCATTATCCTAAAAGAAGACCAGGGAAAAAAGGACGGCCAAACCTATTTGCACGAGGTCCAATGAGTTTTTAAAAAGTGAAAAAACAACATCAAGAAGTATAATATATGCTTTGAAGTTGAAAAAGAGGGATATTTTTTCTGCCAAATTCATGATTTTTAAAGCAAGGGGTGGTTTGAAAACTTTCAGAAAGATTTCTCATTTTTTCAGCTTTAAGGAGATTTCTATATAAGTTTTAATGTTTATCATACCGGTTGTCTGTCTTTAGGTATTTTTTTCAATTTCGTCTTGTAAAGGAGTATGAAATGATAGCCTACAAATAAGGCTGAATCTCTGAAAAAGACTTTACTATAAGGTTGAGAGAAGAAAAAAATGGTAAATATGTCAAAAAGGAATAAATGCCTAAATAAAAACAAAGAGCAAGCGTGATGAAATTGCATGTAATCTTGTTGCAGTCCATAGGGTAGTGGAGATCTTGTTCATGTGCGCTACAAGCGTTCTTTACAATGATGAAAAAATAATCAAAGTGCTATTCACATTTGGTTATGCGAAGGATGAAGCTAAAAACGTTGTTTGTATGAATTTAAATGGAACAGTTAGATTTAGCTGCCCTCAATATTGTAACGGTCTTCACTATTACAATATTGAGAGTATTAATAGGAAGCATTTTAGCTTTTAAATAGTTTTATTTATTCACACACTTGCTTGTTTGTGAGGTGCAGAGGGATGGTTTTGGTTTCTTTAATATAAAAAGGCTTAAGATAAGAGCATCGTCAATATTGCAGACGAATTAATATAAAAGATATTTTTTCATTGTAAATCAATATATTATATTTTTATGTCAATAGCACACGCTTTACACGGAGGGTACTGTGGCGCAGTTTTTTTATCAAAATGATAAAGGAGAGAAAACGTGAGGAAAAGAGACCATTTGTGCATGGGCATAGTTTTATTCTCATTTATTACAGATCAAGCAATTAAGGGTACTTTGATTGGCTTTTTGTTTTTTTTATAAGTGTATCATTTTTGCTACAGATATCTGAAGATGGTGCTCTATATGAAACGGTGTGTTCAAATAAATATTCAGCTATGGAGAGAAAATATGAATATGAAATGGTTAATAACAGCTTCTGCTTTCGCTTTTGTTTCAGCTTCAGCAGCACAAGCAGCAGATGTTATTGTTCCCCCAAGACCAACACCTGTTGCTCCCGTTATTGTTGCTCCAACTTTTTCTTGGACAGGTTTTTATGTTGGGGGCCAGATTGGTGGTTTTTCGGGTAAAACGAAAATGGATATTCTCAGTAACGGAAAAAAGATTCCAGTGCCTGATGACCTTTTGCCTAAACTCTCTGGTTTCATGGGTGGTCTTTACGCAGGTTCCAACGTTGATCTTGGTAATGGCCTTATTCTAGGTGTTGATACAGATATCATGTGGTCTAATAAAGATGACACGAAGACAGGAAAAACATATGTCATTGCCCCAGAACACATCAATTATATTAACAAGGTATTAAAAGATGCTGCAATTAATATTGGTAAAGATGCGCTTAAACCTGGCGCTAAACGAACCCACAGTTTCACTTTTAAAGAAAAGTGGGCTGGTGCAACGCGCGTGCGTATTGGTTTTGCAGCTGAACGCATTATGCCTTATGTTGCTGGTGGTATCGCTTATACACAGCTTCAAGATAGTGCGTTGATTTCAATAACAGATAAAGATTCAGACAAAGTAATCGCTTCTGGTACTCTGTCTGATGAAACAAAGACCCTTGTTGGTTACACCCTTGGTGCTGGTGTTGATTTAGCAATGACCAATAATATTATTGTACGTGCGGAATATCGTTACTCAGATTTTGGTAAAAAGAAATTCTCAAATGATAAATATGAGACTTCTTACAAAACCAATGATTTCCGTGTAGGTGTTGCTTACAAATTTTAACAGATGGTAAGTTAAATAACGAAGAGGCTCCGTCTTTGACAGAGCCTCTGTTATTTTCTGTTGCTATATTATTACACAACACATAATTTATTGTGGATATGAAAAGATATTCTTCAGGTTTTTTAAAAAAATATTATTGCATAAGCAATAAACAATAATTATATTTAAAATCAATAAGTTATTACATTATACAGCTTACGGTTTCTCGTACAAAATCAAGCTATGAAGCATTTTTTTCTGGGATAAGCCCTCCATTTTCTGTAACTGTATCATTTTTACTACAGCTTTTCTTTCTGTAATCTTGTAGCACTGTGCTCATAAATAAATTAGGAGCAAAGTTTATGAATATAAAATCTTTAGTAACAACTTCTGTTATCGCTATAGCAGCAGCTTCTGCAGCACAAGCTGCTGATGTTGTTATCCCTCGTGAAACAGCCCCAGCAGTCATCGCAGCAGCCCCTGCCTATTCTTGGACAGGTTTTTATCTTGGTGCTCAGATTGGTGGTCGTTCAATGAAATCTGACAAAGGTTCTAGCACTTTAGGTTGGCACGATCTTAAGCTTTCCGGTATGCTCGGTGGCCTATACACAGGTTACAATGTTGATCTCGGCAATGGTGTGATCTTCGGCTTGGATACAGATGTCTCTTTTATTGGTAAAAAAGACACAGTTGATTACGGTACATGGGATGTTGGAACAGCAGTTACTAAAACTGTTGAAGGTATTAATAACATCCTTACAGAAGCTAAGATCCCACTGAAAGATGGTTTACAAGTTAAAAAATTCGATAAATACACCGAAAGTGTTACTATGAAAGAAAAGTGGTCTGGTGCTACACGCGTTCGCATTGGTTTTGCTACTGATCGTATCATGCCTTATATCGCTGGTGGTGTTGCTTATACGCAGATTCAGGGCATTTCAGCAATTGAAGTGAAAAAAGCTAGTGATGCTGGTGATGATGCTAATAAGGTTATTGCTTCTGGTAACGTATATGATGAAAAAAAGACCCTCGTTGGTTTCACCCTTGGTGCTGGTGTTGACTTCGCAATGACAGACAACGTTTTGTTGCGTGCAGAATACCGTTATTCAGACTACGGTAAAAAGAAATACTTTAAAGACACAGCTGAACTTCAATACAAAACCAATGATTTCCGTGTAGGTGTTGCTTACAAATTCTAATTTCGTAAACAACGAAATAAACTTCCAAGAGGCTCTGTCAAAGACAGGGCCTCTATTATTTTCTGTTGTTATATTATTACTCACTCCATATTTATTGGAGATATAAAAATATTTTCATAAACGACAGACAAGAATTACATTCAAAATCGATAAGTTAACTTACGAATTCTCGTACGGAGTGAAGTTAATAGCGTTGTAAAGTCATGCAGCGATTTTGTTTTGAGCGCATCCTCCATTTTCTATGACTGTATTATTTTTTACGACAGCTTTTCTTTATGTAATCTTGTAGCATTATCCTCTAAATAAATGAGGCGCAAAGTTTACGAATACAAAATCTTTAGTAACAACTTTTGTTATCGCTATGACTACAGCTTCTGCGGCACAAGCTGCTGATATTGTCATTCCTCGTAAAACAGCTCCAACAGTTATCATAGCTCTTTCGTTTTCTTAGACAGGTTTTTATCTTGGTAGTTAAGTTGGCAACTTTTCAAGTCAAAGTTGATGTATTTGATTTAGAGACAAAAGAAAAAACTTTAGATAAAGATGCACTACCTAAGTCTTCCGGTTTCATAGGTGGTATTTATTTTAGGTTCCAACATAGATCTTGAAAATGTCCTCATTCTAGGTGTTGAAACCGATGCAGTCTGGGCAGACCGAGGAGAGACGAAGACGGTCTCAAAGATTCTTACGATTGATGATTTTAATGATGAATTTGAAGATGCTGGTGTTACATTGGATGAAAATGAAAAGTTTCAAAAGGGTTACACAGCAGTTTATCGCATTGGTTTCAAAGAAAAAAGGTTTGGTGCAACACGGGTTCGTGTTGGTTTTTCCGTCGCTGATCGTATTATGCCTTATGTTGCCGATAGTATTGCTTATGCGTAAATACAGGGTGTTGGTAAAATTTCAGGAACAAAAAAATCGGCAAATGATAACCCAAGTAAAGCATTTTCTGCTACGGTATTTGATAAAACAAAAACGATGGTGGATTTCACTCTTGGTGGTGATATAGATTTCGCGATGACAAATTATATTCTGCTTCGTACGGAATACCGTTACTCAGACTTTGGTAAGAAGGAATTTAAAAAGGATTACCTTAAACTAGGCTACAGAAGCAATGACTTTCATGTAGATGTCGCTTACAAGTTCTAATTTCATCAAAAGTACAATTATGAATAAAAAGTATTAATAAAAAATTAAATTTTTAAGAGATCTTGACTTTGATCAAACCACTGGTTTTCTGGGTGTTTATTTGTATGGTTGTGACATTTTTACTACAGCTTTTCTATCTATAATCTTGTAAGGTCATTTTATAGTTAATTTAGGAGCAAAATTATGAATACAAAATCTTTAATAGCAGCTTCTGTTGCTGCTTTAATTTCATCTTCTGCAGCACAAGCTGCTGACGTGGTGATCCCTCATGAAGTTGCACCAGCAGTTATTGCAGCAGCCCCTTCGTTTTCTTGGACAGGTTTTTATCTTGGTGGTCAAGTTGGCAACTTTTCGAGTAAAACTAAAGTAACTATTCCAGGAGCAGACAAAGAACTTTTCAAAAAAGATAACACACCTAGTCCTTCTGGTTTCATGGGTGGCATTTATGCCGGATCTAACGTAGACCTCGGAAATGGTCTCGTTCTCGGTGTTGAAACCGATGCAGTTTGGGCAGACCGTGAAGAATCAAAAAAAGCCCGTGAATTGACCCTTACTGAAAAAGATGCAGCAAATTTTAATGATGCCCTTGAAAAAGCTAAGGTTGAATTAAAAGGTCAGCAACGGTTTGAAAACGGTGACAAGGTAACAGAAACGCACAGTTACAAAGAAAAATGGTCTGGTGCGACACGTGTCCGTATCGGTTTTGCTGCTGTTGACCGTATTATGCCTTATGTTGCTGGTGGTATTGCCTATGCGCAGGTGCAGGGCATTCAATCCGTTGCAGGAAAAGGAGAGAGAGCTAAAGTTGAGCAGAAAGCTGGCGGGGATGGAAAAGTGCCAGAGGCAGGGGCTAAGCAAGCCATAGATTTGACTGGTGGCACTTGGGCTGATGACACGAAGACAATGCTTGGTTTCACTATTGGTGGTGGAGTTGACTTTGCAATGACAGACAACGTTCTTTTACGTGCTGAATACCGTTACTCCGATTTTGGTAAAAAGAAATTCGCCAACGATACACGTGAATTCAACTACAAAACCAATGACTTCCGTGTAGGTGTCGCTTACAAATTCTAATTTCGTAAAAATGAAATTATCA
This sequence comes from Bartonella sp. AA9NXGY, assembly GCF_042196845.1. Lineage (NCBI taxonomy): Bacteria > Pseudomonadati > Pseudomonadota > Alphaproteobacteria > Hyphomicrobiales > Bartonellaceae > Bartonella > Bartonella sp. AA9NXGY. The sequence goes on along the minus strand of NZ_JBHIRB010000006.1, from coordinate 1,006 downwards.
GCACAAAAAATACTAAGGCCTCGTTTAACGGGGCCTTTATTTTATTATCTCTCTATTTTATTCCTCTTAATCTCTTCATTTTTAATGGGATCATACTCCTCATGCAAAACAGAACGCCCTAAACGGAATATACTTGTTGTTGTGTATTCACACATTTTTTTTAAATAAATATTTTTCAAAGTACATCAATCTCACTTATGTCTTTGGAAAAGATTTGAATATTTTAGGCTCTGATGTTCAAACAAAGGATAAACTTCTCTTGCAAGCTGAGAGGAATGTTTCGATTGATGCCACACGCAACAGTGCCAATAGCCATCGCGGGGATCAAACATCTCATGTCGCGGTGCACAATGGCTCTCATCTAAGTTCTGGAAAAGAGACCACTGTTCTCTCTGGAAAAGATATCCATATGGCTGCTTCCGATATAGATGCCAAGGGCAATGTTGCTCTTGGCGCGAAAGGGGAGGTAACAATAGGGGTAAGAAACGATGAAATGGAGTATCATCTTCGCACCAAAAACACGAAAGTGGATATGCAAGCCTCTCATGCCGTTGGCTCTTCGATAAAATCGGGAGGTGACACCACTGTTGTTGCAGGGCAGGATGGCAAACCGCATGATCTTAGCATTACAGGTAGTTCCATTGCGGCTGATGGCAAGGTGGGGCTGAAAGCCAGCAACGATATTCTCATCAATAATGCAGAGGATAGCTTACAGTATGAGATGTCGTACCATAAAGACGGTGGAGCATTTAGTAGCAGCAAATCTGAGCATAACAAGATGGATGTGCGCCAAGTTGTGGGGTCGAGCATAACAGGGGGTGAAGGCATTGCCATTGACTCAGGAAATAACACGGAAGTTGTCGCCTCGACGCTCATAGCCGGTAAGGCAGAGGAAACGTCAGGAGAGAAAGCACTGGGAGATCAGAAAAAAGCGGATATTACCATTCACTCTGGGGGAAAGATTACTATCAAAGGCGCCCAAGAACACTTGGATCAGCAAGCACAA
>NZ_JBHIRB010000005.1:111442-131268 GCF_042196845.1 Bartonella sp. AA9NXGY | reverse complement strand
ACCCTTTTAGTCAAAGAAAGTGACGGTGGTGGTAATTTAGCACGCGATGATATCCGCGGCTTATTAATCTCGATGATTGATGTCATCATCCAATGTAAACGCCTCGAAGGAAAATTTCGTGTAACAGAAATCTATTACGACCCTTTCAAACGCCGTGATGCTTTTTAAAAAAACGCTACCCCTCACACCCTTTTTTATAAGCAAAAACTATACCAATAGAGCTTTCTTAAAAACACGATTAATCGCTTCAAGTTCAGTGTCAATAATCGAAAACAACAAGTAAAAAGAAGTAAAAATATCATCCCCATTCCCAATCACGAATGCGCCCCACAGGAAAACCAAAACGTGCCGAAAATGATATCTATAACCCTATATTTTTTCTGATTTTTTTTGACATCAACATTTGCAGGAATATAGATACCAAATTTAGTATCCGCTTCACCTTTAGCTTCAGACAAGAGCTTCACGAGCACCTTGTAATATACGAGATCCTGCTTTATGTGCCTTATCCATTATTATTCTTTTCGATATTCATCAAGGCGCAATATAAAAATTTTCTTCAACGCATTCCTCTCTGATTTTGTCAAATTACCTCAAGATGATTGACTGTAAATATCTTCGATCAACACCGGAATATTTTAACCACCAAAAAAGGCTATAACCTTATATCCCCCACTTTTACTCTTATGCTTTTAAACCTAACTTTCCTTGGCTTTCTCTCAACCCTTGCATAAGACCACCAGCATCTGAATGAGTAGCAATAAAAGAAACAATATCAAATAATTATTCAGGCGATATGCCTTCTTCTTTCACAGAAATTCAATAAGCTGCCATTTCAATCACGGTTTGCATACATCATTCAATATACGGAAACACCCATAACGATAATGATGTAAATTAAAAGCTAATTTGAAGTGAATGATCAGAAATATCAAATATCCAAATGACAAAACAAATCTTACCTATCTTCAGCAATACATATCTCTTTAACCTTGTCACTTTTCTCGAAAGTTTTAAGCGTTTTCGCATTAGAAATAGACATATCAAACGGCAATCCTTTTTCATGAACAACTTTTGTCAAAGCAATACGGATGAAATCAGACACCGTAAGTCCTAAACTTGCTAATATTTCACCGAATTTTTTTTAACGCCCTATCTATGCAGGCACATACAACGTCTTTTGTCACACCCATATTAAACCTCTTTTGATTACCTCTCTTTTGCCATATGGCTTAATAGGGCTTATACAGCATAAGGCTTTATCCTTGCCCTTACCGTATCATATCTATTGATCTTGCACGCGCTATTGCGTTGATTTTCTCCTGTTGTCTCTGTTGCAAAAACTTAACTGCCATTTGAAACTCTTTTATGCGTTCTTTATTATAAGACTGTTCTTTGGGGATTGCTTTTGATAAATCAAAACCATATTTATGAATGGCATCATGTCCAAAACGTTTATCTAAAACACTTTGTAGCTTTAAAAACTCTTGATTAACCTGCTCTGGTATCTTTGAATAACTATCACAACCAGCTTCAACATTTTTCATAAAAGTCACTGCTTCTTGTGAAAGTGACGGAACCTCAACTTTCAATCGCTCACGCTCCCGTGTAACACTATCCATATGTGTCTCATAAGAATTCTTATAAAAGGATTGAAGCTCTCTCATAGTAGAAACAGCAAGAGGAACATGATAAAGCGCTTCTTTTCGTTCTTTTCCTGTAGCCTTCAATTTATCGATAAAACGATCTGACCCACGCAGTTCGCCCGCTCTATCAGGTGCCCTATCCAAAATATCAGGAAGTTTATCGCCTTTACCTGCTAAAATCGTTTGCTCAATCCTAAACGCAGCCTCTTGTGGATCTCTATAAATAGATGCTAAATGACTGTTTAACTCCTTAAACACATCAATGTAAGATTTTTTATTTCTAAGAGCGCTTAGCACCTTCTGTTCTAGATTAGAATTATCTATATAAGCAGCAAGGTATGGCTCTCGTTCTGTTGCTTTTGCAACAACATTCAAATCATTTTGTAATTGTTCAAGTTCTTCTTTTTGACGTTTAGCAAAACTTGTCTTTTCTCTATCCCAAGGAGTTTCAATCTTCTCTTTTTGTTGTTCCAAGCACTCTTTATTAAGATCAACGCAAAAAGCAATATTTTTGCCAATACCTTGAGAAACATCATCCCTTTTATTTTCTGTAAACTTGGTAAGGTTCTTATAGATGAGTGCAGATAGATATTCTGAATTACCAAAATGTGCTTCAATTGACGCACGTGTCATTTCTTGTCGCTCAATACCCTTCCAGTTGATATGATAACCAGCTTCACGAGCCAGTTGCACCATAAATTCACGCTGAGTACGCCCATTCCCCTCTCGAAACGGATGCAACGCATTCAATTCGCCCATGTAATACCCAGCCCTTTGGCTAAAGTCATAAGCGCCAAGACCACGCAGATACTGTTCTTTTGCAAGCTTTTTTGTAATCTTCGGTGCATAACTTTCAATCTGATTATAACTAGCAAACATACTATTGCCTTTGGCAATATCCACTAAACGAACTTGTCCCGCCCATTCATATATGTCGCCAAACAGTCTTCTATGAATCTCTTTCATGTAATCCAGATCAAACTTACCACCAATAGGAGTATGTACAAATTCGAAAGATTTCACATAAGAAATCGTAGATTCTACACGTTGTAGCGTGGCTTTGTCTTTAATACCAAACCGATTATACATCACACCAGTTTCAGGATCAGTATAAGGATCACCGCTCCCCTTATACTTCTCCACGTTTTACCCTCTCCATATAATCTGTGATGATATCACTTGTTTCAAGCTCTCCAATAATAACACGCTCCATTTGTGCAACAACCAGCGGATCTGGCTCTAATCCCTCTAAACGTTGGCTTGCCAATGCATTTTCAGCATAGAGGCGACGCAGCTTAAGTTCCTCTTCACTCAACATATTAAAACCCTCATTTGCTTACATTTATTATAGCCAAACAGACTATAGAAACAAGATTTTATTCCTTGTCTTACCCGCGTTACATCTTTTGACCTTGTACGCTCATACGCATGATTTAGCTCTTGTATACGTTTCTGTTGCAAAAATTTAACTGCCATTTGAAACTCTTTTATGCAATCTTGATCATGGGACTGTTGTTAAGGATTTTTTTTTGATAGATCATAATTTGTTTGCATAGCAAGCCAAGCACGTGCTGTGCTTACACCAGACATTTCAAGCCTAATAGCAAGATTAGCACTCATAGCGGCTTTTCCATTTAAAACTCTAGAAAGTGCTACACGAGATATACCAAGCTACTCTGCTGCTTCATTAACGGATAAACCAAGCTCTTTGATCACATCTTCTCGCAATAATTCACTGGGATGTGAAGGATTCTTCATCATTGTTTAGATCTCCTTTTTGATGATAATCCAGATAATCAACCATTTCGACATCTATGCTATCAAAGCGAAATATTACGCGACAATTTCCATTTACAGTAATTAACCAATAATCCTTGAAATCACCTTTTAGCAGATGTAATCAAAAAGACGGATAACTCAAAATCTTTTGGCGATACATCTCCTTCAAGAGCACTTAGAATACGCTTTAATTTTTGAGCATGGGCGGTTCTAATCCCTTCAGTCGTACCAGTATTATAGAAGGCTTCAATCCTTTTATGTTTAAATCTTAAAATCATAAATGAATATAGAGTGTACCCTTCCAAGATCCAAAAATGTTCATTATTTTTACATCACATGGCTTTTTTACTTTATAAACATTAGAACTGTCGTAAAAAAATTGATCATTCTCATCTCTTTCTCATTATTCTACTAATTATTGGAAAAGTATAAGTTCATAATTAGGAGGAGCTAAACGTAATAGGAGCGTATCATATCCCCAATTGGCAGCGGCACTTAGAAACATCAAGATGATATAACCACAATAACCATTGCTGTTTGATGTTCATGGGGCGCTGCACCCGCTGTATGTCCAGTAAAAAGAATGAATAACACTTAAACTCCCGTTCTATCAAACTTATGTAAATATAATCATTTCTGATTAAATATACTGTTGATTTCCTGCTTCTTCAAGGCTGGTTTCACCAAAGTCACAGGACATTGCCCAGAGCATTCCTCTCCACAGGCTGACACGGTGGAACTCACCGCCAAGTTTTTTAAATTAATCGCGGCATTAATGTCTCTATCATGGTTCGTACCACAATGAGAACATCTCCACTCACGTATGCTAAGAGGTAATTGTTCAATCTTACATCCGCAATGATGGCAGATCTTACTGCTCGCATACCAACGATCTGCAATAACAATCTGTCGACCATAACGTGCCGCCTTATATTCCAATTGACGGCGAAACTCGAAAAAACTTTGATCTGCAAGGGCACGCGATAAATGCTGATTTTTCAGCAAACCTTTTACATGAAGATCTTCCAGACAAAATGTACCAAAACGCTGAATTAAATCTGTTGTAACCTTATGCAAATGATCTGTTCTGATATTACTTATTCGTGCATGAAGCTTAGCGAGTTTTTGTTTCTCCTTATAACGATTGCTCGAGCCTTTTTGCTTACGGCTTAGCTTTCGTGATAAGCGTCGTAAACGATTTAGCAAAGCCTTATAAGGTTTAACGCTTCTTATGGTTTCTCCTGTCGAAAGCGTTGCAAGTGCATTGACGCCCAAATCAAGACCAACAATAGCTTGGTTCTCGCTCAGTGGCTCTTGATTATTGGTTTCAACGCTAAGACTTACAAACCACCGATCCGCTTTACGGCTAATGGTTACTGACAAGATCTTTCCTTGAAATCGCAATTGTTCTCGCAGACGAACCCAACCAAGTTTGGGAATTCTTATCTTGGAACCTTGCAACTGTACTTGATCATTGGTTAAAGTAAAACGATCGTGCACTCCTTTCTTTCTCAAAGTGGGATATCGGCTTCTTCCTGAAAAGAAATTCTTAAAAGCCATACCCAATTGAATAATTGCCATTTGTGGAGCATTTTTAGTGACTTCCATTATCCATGGAAATTGTTCTCGTTTTAGAGAATTGAATTGTCTACGTAGCGCATAGTCATTAGGCTTTGTAAATTATTATCTTTCTTCCATGCTTCATATTGCTGCTGCCATTCCTTCAGTGCCCAATTATAAGCAAAGCGCGCGCAACCACTGGCTCGAGCCATGTAGCTTCGTTGTTTATTGTTTAAGTCTAGAGCTATTTTGTGAGCAACAATCATTGCGATGCTTCTACAGCTTGACGAACATTCTCTAATAACTTTTGATTTTTTCTCGAACGACTTCCATAAAGACGAGCACTGAAGACAGTAATAATTTCTAAAACATCTTTGGCTAAATCTTCTTCAAAACTGCTTTCTTCTCCTTGATTGAGAATGACAACCTCAACTTGTTTGGCTTCACAAATGGCGAAGACCAATTCCGCACCAAAGCGCAATAAACGATCTTTATGCGTAATCACCAAACGACCTATTTCATTTTCAATGAGAGCATCCAACAAACGTTTAAGACCTTTTTTACGATAATTCATCCCTGACCCTAAATCAGAGATGAGTTCATAAGTCCACCTTGGCTTGCGCAATAAAGCTCGAGAACCTGTTTTTGTCGCTCTAAATCGTCTTTTTGATCATGGCTCGATACACGCGCATAAGCAATGGTTTTTCTTTGTGATAGTTCTCTCGAATGAAAAGCTCAGGTCTAAGCCTAGATAGGTCATAACGGCGGTGACCTCCTGCCGTGTGCTCAGAAATAATTTTGTCTTCACATTCCCAACGGCGTAGAGTGCTGATCGAAACACCCAAAACTTGAGCGGCCTTACCTATCCCAATAAATCTATCCATAATGTATATTATTACACAGATATAAATAGATTACAAATAAGCTGTTAAAGCCCCCCACTACAAACTCTGTTAAACTAATAACCGATTTACGAATAAGTAAAAGAAAAAGGAAAATCAAAAAAAGGCATATTTTTTATATCTTACGAACTATAGAGAAATCTATACGCATTGTAGTTATTAGAATTGGACTTTCCTTTTGTAATTGCCAAAATCCCGCATTAAAATCAGACCTTTATTCAAAGATGATCTGATAATTTTTTCAAAAAATTCAAGATTCCTCAAGTGCAGTCCCCATGCGTACATCATGATGAATAATAACATCCATCAACTCTGTCACGACAGTGTCCAATACTTCTCGTGCATCGCCTTCAGCCATAAGGCGGATAACCGGCTCAGTTCCAGAAGCGCGGATCACCAGCCGTGCCTCTTTTCCTAACCGCTTCTCTGCTTGATCAATGGCCGCTTTGACGGGATTTTTTTTCAAGACATTTTTATTTTTAATCGTTACATTTTTTAAAATTTGCGGTACAGGTTCAAACCGTTTACACAATTGGCTCATAGGGCTTTGACTTTCCTTCATACAGGCTAAAATCTGCAATGCAGCCACCAAGCCATCACCCGTTGTACCAAAATCACTAAGCACGATATGGCCAGAAGCCTCACCACCAACATTATATCCCTTTTGGCGCATGGCATCGACAACATAACGATCTCCAACTTTTGTCCTTACAAGGTGCAACCCTTTGCTATTCAAGAAACGCTCTAGTCCAAGATTTGACATAATCGTTGTGACAACACCATTGCACCGTAATCGTCCCATTTTATGCCAATTTTCAGCAATTACAGCAATTAACTGATCTCCATCAACCGTTTGTGCTTTTTCATCAACAATGAGAACCCGATCTCCATCTCCATCAAGAGCAATCCCCACATCAGCACGCACTTCATGCACTTTTCGTTTTAAAGAGCTTAAATCGGTTGATCCACATTTTTGATTAATATTGGTCCCATTGGGCTCATCATGAATAGCAAAAACCTCAGCCCCCAATTCCCATAAAGCACGGGGAGCCGCTTTATAAGTAGCCCCATTGGCACAATCCACAACAATACGCACAGTATCTAAGCGAACATCACGTGGCAAAGTTCGTTTGGCATATTCAATATAACGATAAATATCTCCCTCAACCCGTTTTGCATAACCAATTTCGGCAGAACTTGCTAAAGACTTTGAAAGATCTGTATCGATCAATTGTTCAATTTTCGCTTCCATATCATCTGAAAGCTTAAAACCATCAGGACCAAAAAGTTTAATTCCATTATCATAGAACGGATTATGAGAAGCAGAAATCATCACCCCAAGATCCGCTCGCAAAGAGCGGCAAAGCATTGCAACAGCAGGGGTTGGCACTGGACCCAATAAAAAAGCTTCCATCCCCGCAGCAGTCAACCCTGAAACCAAAGCGTTTTCCAACATATAGCCAGATAATCGTGTATCCTTGCCAATCACCACACGATGAGATTGATGTTGTGAGCGAAATAAAACCCCTACAGCCATCCCCACCTTCATGGCAAAATCGGGTGTCATAGGAAATGAATTGGCTTTCCCCCGAATTCCATCTGTACCAAAATATTTTTGCACCATGCCTCTTTCCTTTAATATATAATTCTTCCCTTGGCTTTTCCTTAAAACCCTAACAAGCCCCCTTGGTACAATAGTCCCCCCGCTCCCCGTATAAAATCAGATCATTGATCTAAACCTTCATGCATTTAAACAATCAAGCCCCCTATTCACCATCTACACATCTAAACCACTCTCAAGCAATTATGTTTACACCCTCACACATAAAAGCAATATTATCTCCTCAAAATGCTCTATACATCCCTTTAACACAACCAACGGATAATTTCACACACTTGCTAAATCCGTAAAGAAACCCAGCACCAAACCTCACACCCTACCAAATCAGCAAGGAAATCTATCGCCTAACCTTACAACCCCCTACCACATTAGAAAAGCAACAGTCCACCTCGCCTTGTAGCATGCTAAAGCCGCCATCATACAACGGCTTTGCTTAATTTTTTGCTTCCATATTTTTGCAAATATTACAAGAAAGGCGCAAACAAAACTTGCGCCTTTCTCAAAGAATTTAGAAGTTTTCCTAAAACATCGTCACTCAAGCGATATTAAACAGTTCTTATTTTTCTTTATCATGTCCCGCAGTATTGGACTTCTTTTCAGCATTACTTTTAGAGCGGTTGACTGATTTTGTGGTGCCTTTTGTGCTTTGTGCTTTTTTCTCAGTCTCATCCGATTGCACTTCTTTAGACTGAGCCTCCTTAGGCCCAACATTACCGGATTTTGCTGTTTTTTTCCCAACAACTGCCTCTGCTTTACCTGCCTTGCCTTTATCGGTCTCTTCTTTATGAGGCACTATTTTAGGAGCTGCTTCAGCGTTTTTTTCATCTACCACTGTTATCTCTGCTCTGACCGTTCCAGTTTTTGGAACAGAAGACCCCCGTGGCGCAGCACCCTCATCTTTCTGTGTGCGTGAAGGAGGCTTTCCTGCAATAACTTCGTTAATTTCAGCTCCCGTTAAAGTCTCATATTCCAACAAACCTTGTGCCAAAGCAAACCATTCTTTTCTTTTTGTTTTCAAAATGTTTGTCGCATTTTTATAGGCATCATCAATAAGCTTACGCACTTCCATATCAATCATGCGCGCTGTTTCTTCAGAGACATTTTGTGTTCGCGCAACAGAATGACCCAAAAAGACTTCATCTTGGTTATCGCCATAAGCTACATTTCCAAGCAGATCAGAAAATCCCCACCGTGTGATCATCGCGCGTGCTAATTTCGTTGCTTGTTCAATATCAGAAGAAGCACCAGATGTGATATTTTCCTTTCCAAACTTTAATTCTTCAGCCACACGTCCACCCATCATAATGGCCAGACGAGAAATCATCCACCGATAACTCATAGAATAGCGATCGCCTTCAGGCAATTGCATCACCATTCCCAATGCTCTTCCCCTTGGAACGATTGTTGCTTTGTGAACAGGATCAGCAACCGGCACATTAAGAGCCACAATAGCATGTCCTGCTTCGTGATAAGCAGTGAGTTCTTTTTCCTCTTGTGTCATAGCGGTTGAACGACGTTCAGCCCCCATCATCACCTTATCTTTGGCATCTTCGAATTCTTGCATCGTGACAACTCTTTTATTACGGCTCGCAGCCATAAGAGCAGCTTCATTGACCAGATTCATCAGGTCTGCACCGGAAAATCCTGGTGTTCCCCTTGCCAAAATTTTCAAATCAACGTTAGGCGCTAAAGGCACGTTGCGCACATGCACTTTCAAGATTTGTTCACGCCCAGAAACATCAGGGTTTGGCACAACAACTTGTCGGTCGAAACGCCCTGGTCTTAACAAAGCGGGATCAAGCACATCGGGACGGTTTGTTGCGGCAATAAGAATAATACTTTCATTGGGCTCAAACCCATCCATTTCGACAAGCAACTGGTTTAAGGTCTGTTCACGTTCATCGTTTCCACCGCCAAGACCAGCCCCCCTATGGCGCCCAACAGCATCGATTTCATCAATAAAGATAATACAAGGTGCATTTTTTTTAGCCTGTTCGAACATATCGCGCACACGGCTTGCCCCAACACCAACAAACATTTCCACAAAATCAGACCCTGAAATGGTAAAGAATGGCACATTGGCTTCACCGGCCACAGAACGTGCTAGCAAAGTTTTACCGGTTCCTGGAGGACCAACAAGCAAAACACCGCGTGGGATACGCCCCCCTAAGCGTTGAAATTTTTGTGGTTCGCGTAAAAATTCAACAATTTCTTGAAGATCTTGCTTTGCTTCTTCAACGCCAGCAACATCTTTAAAGGTAATACGTCCTTGCGCTTCATTAAGCAATCTTGCTTTCGATTTCCCAAATCCCATTGCACCGCGTGACCCATTTTGCATTTGCCGCATAAAAAAGACCCACGCCCCCACGATAATAATAACAGGTAATAAGGAAAAGAGGAGATTGAGGAAAATGCTATTTCCAGAGCTTTCAGGAATAGCTTTAACATTAACGTTTTTGCTTTCCAATTTTTGTATCAAACCTGGATCGCGAGGAGCATAGGTTGAAATAGCTCTATGTTCAATGGTTTTTCCTGTTAATTTTTGACCTTGAATGGTCACAGATTTCAACTCATTATTCTCAACTTTTTGCAAAAATTCAGAATAGGAGACTTCTCCACCACCAGAACGTTGGCTATCTCCATTAAAGAGAGAAAACGACACAATCAAAATCAATGCAATAACTCCCCAAATAAGGAGAGAGCGGTAATTGGAATTCATATTCAGCCCACTTAATCAAATATAGATTTCAAACAGTTCCCCTTAACATATAACCTTGTCAGCCCCTTGCCAAGGGATGAGAAGCTGTTTATTTTCTTTTAGAGTAATTTTCCTTTATCTTTTCACCTCAATATTAAAAAAAGGTTCCACAACATTCACCAAGGCTGCATCTTCTCGTGAGGAAAGCCAATCGAAAGGTGCCATAATTCGCTTGACGATAACATGTTTATGAACAACTGCTTGAGAAATCAACTCTGGAATATCATACCCTTTATGATTTGAGATCATCAGCAGCGATTGTAAAGAGGGAAAATGAGGCTTTTCAAGCTCAAAATCGCTATTTTTTAATAAAAATTTCAGCTGTTCTAAATTTGCGGCTCCAACCTTTATAGCCTCATATCCATGATTTGTGATATGATAGCGCCCATCCCATATAAAAGTTTTATCTGGCTCAACAATAGCCTCTTTCATATTTCGCCCTTCACGCCACAAAGAAATTCCCTGCTTGTTATATTCAATAACAGAGCCCGCATAAGTAAAACGCCGCTTTTCTGGAGAATCAAGACAGAGTTTTTGAACAAGCATGCTTAATTTCTGATTGGGGAGCAAATAAAATCCCCCTCCCATCAGCACAGCAAAGAGCCCCACCACAAAAGGAAAACTGGAATGTTTCTGTAAAAACAGCGCAGGCTTTTCTATGAAACAACGCCCATGTTGGACAGTAATATCCAGCGCTAAGATCAAATCAGCAATATTTTTAGCTTGTTGACGACGCTGCAATGCGGCTTCATTTATTTTTTGAGCAATATAAGCCAATTTTTGTGGAGAAAGAGATTGACGCACGCGCACACGTTCAAAATTGCGATCTTCATTGGTTGGATCATCAATCCATGTTTGTCCTTGTAAGCGTAAATAATTCCGTAATGTTTGGCGTTTTACACCAAGGAGTGGCCGAATCAAACGCACTTTTCTATGCAACAGCGCCTCACGCGGAATACAGGATAAACCACGTTCATAGAGGGGACCATAGTTTTTTTCGGCAATATTTTTTCTTGTTTTTCTGGTATGATCCTCATCACGTATACCCTCGGCTTCACCACGCAAAATACCAGCAAAACCACTGGCATAAACCTCATCGCGCATGGCAACAGCTTCACTATATAAAGCACCTCTATTCTTTTGGAGACGTTGATACCGCATTTGATAGGTCTCAACCTGATCATTGAGTGTATGCCCCGTCATAATAAGTGATGCGCCTTGTTTTTGTGCTTCTTTAACCAAGAGATCATAGCGTGCAACACGCGCGCTGGAAGCAATATGCGTCTTTGGCTTTTCGCCTTCCCATCGCACAGTGATATGTTGAATATCATGGACACGACAAATTTTCGCAACAGTTTCTGCCTCACGCATCGATTCTTTACGCAATTGATGATCAACCGTGACAACAATCATTTCTGGAGGAAATACGAGTGTTTCCAAATGCTCTTTGACCAAAAACATCAAAGCCAAAGAATCACTTCCCCCTGAGACGGCAAGAATCAACTTCTGACATTGAATAAAATCCGATGTTTTAAAGAGATTTCTTGCCAGTCTAACGCACACCGAAAACGACCTCGCTGTTTATTTTGCAGGTTTACAAAAAACAGATGCTAATGTTTGTTGACGTTTTGATTTTTTCACAAAATGAGCACAATCGTCTTTATTTGGCTCAAGAGCGACCATACTTCTTGCTAATTTCAGTAAAATCTCGGAGGTATAGAGCTTCTTTTTATCTGCATACCATGCGGTAAGATAAACTTGTGCTGCTTCATGATAGCGTTTTTGCCCCAACAAAGATTCGGCCAACCAAAATAAAGCATCATCACTCAAAGGATCTTTTTTGTAACGATTTTGAAAAGCGCAAAAGCTTTTTTCAGCATCAACATAGTTAGCAGAACGAATAAAATCATACCCTTCCTTATACAAAGCTTTAGAAGAAGAAAGATTGTCACTCTGATGTGCTTCAATTGGAGCACTTACTTCATGCGCTTTGTTAAAAGGTTGACTGTTTTCATGGTCATGGCTCTCCACCTTAGCTTCCACAGCAGCAACCTTTGTCTGGTCACCTGTACTATAGTCCTGCTCCATCTCTTCTTTTACAGTCTGAGATTTTTCATCTACAGCAGACTTTTCAAAAGAACAAGAATAAACAGAAGAGGCTTCTGTATCAAAAAGCTCGTGAAACTGCTTGTTAACATTTTTTAAACTGTTATGCTCAAGCACCATTCGTATCTTATGCAAAAGCTTATCTAAATCATAATCTTTAAATAAAGCCTGTTGATTCTCTAAAATAATCCCTTGGTGCTCTGCAACACTAGTAGCTTTTTCCACCACATCAGATGCTGCTTTATCAGCTGCTTCAGGTGCTTTCTTCACTGCATCAACAGCCTTATTAACAGCGTCAGTGGCTTTTTCTATCACATCAGATGCTGCTTTATTAGCTGCTTCAGGTGCTTTCTTCACTGCATCAGTTGCCTTATCAACAGCGTCAGTGGCTTTTTCTATCACATCAGATGCTGCTTTATCAGCTGCTTCAGGTGCTTCTTTCACAGCATCGACAGCCTTATCAACAGCGTCAGTGGCTTTTTCTATCACATCAGATGCTGCTTTATCAGCTGCTTCAGGTGCTTCCTTCACAGCATCAACAGCCTTATTAACAACGTCAGTGGCTTTTTCTATCACATCAGATGCTGCTTTATCAGCTGCTTCAGGTGCTTTCTTCACTGCATCAGTTGCCTTATCAACAGCGTCAGTGGCTTTTTCTATCACATCAGATGCTGCTTTATCAGCTGCTTCAGGTGCTTCTTTCACAGCATCGACAGCCTTATCAACAGCGTCAGTGGCTTTTTCTATCACATCAGATGCTGCTTTATCAGCTGCTTCAGGTGCTTCTTTCACAGCATCGACAGCCTTATCAACAGCGTCAGTGGCTTTTTCTATCACATCAGATGCTGCTTTATCAGCTGCTTCAGGTGCTTCTTTCACAGCATCGACAGCCTTATCAACAGCGTCAGTGGCTTTTTCTATCACATCAGATGCTGCTTTATCAGCTGCTTCAGGTGCTTCCTTCACAGCATCGACAGCCTTATCAACAGCGTCAGTGGCTTTTTCTATCACATCAGATGCTGCTTTATCAGCTGCTTCAGGTGCTTCTTTCACAGCATCGACAGCCTTATCAACAGCGTCAGTGGCTTTTTCTATCACATCAGATGCTGCTTTATCAGCTGCTTCAGGTGCTTCCTTCACAGCATCGACAGCCTTATCAACAGCGTCAGTGGCTTTTTCTATCACATCAGATGCTGCTTTATCAGCTGCTTCAGGTGCTTTCTTCACGTCATCAGTTGCCTTATCAACTGCATCAACTTTATCCGTATCATGTGCAGGATATTCGGAAGCCTTTCGTGCCGCACTTTGAACAAGTGAAGTAGAACAAGCTATGAAAACCCCCATATAAAAGAGTGTTTTCCAATTGATTTTACGATACATTCTTTTTTCCCCTTAAGAGCTTATTGAATAGTTGAAACAAACAATCTTCTTTTTAATGATTATTCATGTCACTCAACGTTGTCACAGCACGTCGATTTTGATTCCAACAGGAAATATCATCACATACTGCTACAGGTCTTTCTTTTCCGTAAGAAATTGTTTGAATCCGTTGTGCGGACACACCAAGAGACACCAAATAGTTTCGCACAGCAACAGCACGGCGCTGTCCAAGTGCCAAGTTATATTCACGTGTTCCCCTCTCATCAGCATGACCTTCGATCATAATAGAATAATAAGGATAATGAAGCAACCATTCTGCTTGGCGCGTTAAAATACGTTCAGCATCAGCATCAAGTGAAGAAGAATCGAGACCAAAAAACACGCGATCACCCACATTAACCGTAAATTCTTGTCCTGAGCCTGGTGACACCTGATTCAAACCAGCATCATTCATATAAGCGCCATTCATACCGTTAAGTGCACCAACATTTTTTTTGCCACACCCACCCAGGCATAGTGAGAAAAGAAAGAGGATAGCTAAGGAATGAGAGATGGTTTTTTTGGTAGAGCGCATAGTCCGTTTCTCCTTGAATTTCGTAAAGAAGGGTCAATTCTTAAAAATATTTTTAAGAATAACCGTTAATTCCTAATGAAGACGAAATTTTTTCTGTTTTTTTTTCGTCCTCATTTTTACTTTTGAGTCTCTGCCAATTTTTCTTCTCTTTGGCCATTCCTCTAACATTTCCATAAGAAATGTTTCCCTTATGCGTCATGGCTTTTTATGCATCATCTTGATCTTGACGATTTTTTTGCAGCGCGTTCAGCTTTGCAAAAACTTTATCAGCGTCAAAAGTCTTATGCAGATTTTCTTCACTCTCATTTTCCTCTAGAGCAGCGTTTTCCGTCACAGAAGCGGGAAGCAACGACCTATCTTCTTCTGCAGCAACAGGACGATTTTTCGCCGCACGCTGGAGCTCAAAATCTAAATCGATTTGCGAACACAAACCAAGCCCTACAGGATCAAGAGGAACCAAATTTGCACTATTCCAATGGGTTCTAAGGCGGATTTGTTCAATTGTCGCTTTTGTTGTCCCAATCAACCGTGCAATTTGTGCATCTTTCAACTCGGGATGGTTCGTCACCAACCATAGGATACCATTGGGACGATCTTGGCGTCGAGAAAGAGGGATATAGCGCGCCCCTTTACGTTTTTTTTCAGGAATATGCACCCTCGATTGAGAAATTTTCAATCGTGCGTTTTGATCAGCCTCCACCCGTGCAATTTCACTGCGCGTCAATTGCCCAGAACTAATCGGATCTAAACCTTTAATACCATAAGCCGCATCACCATCGGCAATAGCTTTTACTTCCAAGACATGCAATTTACAAAATTCTGCAATCTGATCAAAAGAAAGAGCTGTATTATCAACCAACCAAACAGCTGTTGCTTTGGGCATCAAAAGTTGCGTTGCCATTTTTATAAATCCTCTTCTGCGCCTCTTCTATGAGGCAGGTTACCGCCCACTCAAGAGCACTGGAACTTTTTTATATGTTTAGGTCTCTCCAACCACTCCTAAAACAAAGTGCGGCATGGAATAAACCATTTTGCTATGAGATTACATTCTGTTATAGCGTTATTTTTGCTCAACGACAAGAGATCTCTCTTGTAATGATCCTCAACTAAGGTGTCTTTACCTTTAAGATGAATTTTCTTATAAAGGGTTTATTCGATTATTTCACCTCATGCTGTGGCACATTTATTCTGGTGGGATGCGTGCTTTATCGCCTTAAATTCTAAGGAGTATCCAACTGGCAAAAAAGCCCTCAAATAGGAAGGAAAACTATGGCAGGCCATTCACAATTTAAGAATATTATGCACCGTAAAGGGCGTCAAGATGCAATGCGCTCGAAGATATTTTCTAAGCTTGCGCGCGAAATTACCGTAGCAGCAAAACAAGGTGCTCCTGATCCAGCCATGAACCCACGTTTAAGGCTGGCTGTTCAAAATGCCAAAGCACAATCGATGCCGAAAGATAATATTGAACGCGCGATTAAAAAAGCGTCAGGCGCCGATGTCGAAAATTATGATGAAGTACGCTATGAGGGCTATGGACCAGGCGGCGTTGCCGTCATTGTTGAAGCTTTAACTGATAACCGCAACCGCACCGCTTCAAATGTGCGCGCCGCCTTCACAAAATCAGGAGGAGCCTTAGGGGAAACAGGATCGGTCAGTTTCATGTTTAATCGGATTGGTGAAATAATCTATAAGCCAGAAGCAGGAACAGCCGATAACATCATGGATGCAGCAATTGAAGCCGGTGCCGAAGATGTGCAATCAGAAGAAACCGGACATCATATTACCTGCGCATTTGAAGATATTGGTGAAGTTTCCAAAACACTTGAAGCAAAACTTGGTGAAGCAGAATCGATTAAAACGATTTGGAAAGCCACCACCCTTGCACCAATAGATGAAGAAAAAGCTTTATCTGTTTTACGACTAATTTCAACATTAGAAGAAGATGATGATGTGCAAAATGTTTATGCAAATTTTGATGTCAGTGATGAGATTTTGGCAAAATTGTCTGTATAATTCCCATCATTTGCATAAGCCCTCTCTTCATGCATGAGGGCTTCAAAAGCATCTGTCACCTCTCCTCTTTATCCGCACATATAAAAGCCCCGCGTCAATAGCGGGGAAAAGCTGTCAGTGCAACAAGAAAACCGCAATTAATTTCAGAAAACATAATCCCAAAAAGAAAGCATACAAAACTCTGTAGCCTCACGCCTTTCTTACATGCCCCAAAGATTATCCCTATATTCCTCTCTATTTGATCTTTTTGTTCTTTAAGATTAACCTCCTCTCTCCGCTCTCAAGTAATGAAATGATCTAGCCTCTAAACAATTAGGGGTTTCTTGACGTATTCCTATGACGAATCACTCATAAAATTCACTTGAAACTTAAGGCTCAACAAACATACACTCCCCTAAATATTCGCTACGCACTTAAAAAACACTTAGAATATATCAAGGAGGTTTATACGCCCTATATCCCCACACCTCAAAGGGCAGTGTTTTTACAACATCACAGAATAAAAATAAGCAAATGGAAAGCCAGAGCTGATTGTTTAGCAAAGTATTGTACAAAAAGCCGGTACATCTCTCTAATCCGTTGCGGATAAATTTTTGACTTTATGGCATCGTATATTTCTAAAATAACGTCATTTATCTTAAAAATCTGTCCTTTTGCTCTTACCAATCAATCAATATTCAGACCTAAAACAACCGCGTACTTGAATAAAACACATCAAAGAGCAACAGCCCCCCCTGACAAGAGGACTCTTCACAAACAAAATCGAAGAGGAAGTTTAAAAAAATATATATAGCGACACTTTGAATAAAAAGTTGAACTCTAGAGATCTTAGAATTTTCGGCTCTATTTTTTCAAGGTCTTGTTTTGAATTTTTTTAAGCATTTTCCCCCAAGGAAATTCCATTATCGATCAACAACCATAGATGATAGATGAAATCTACATAACTCCCCATACCCACTATAATCAATTCCTTCTTTTAAATAATTAAAAAACTATTGAGATTGTTTAAACTTGAGACTGTGTAGACTATATTCCTTCTATATTCTGTTTTTAAGCATTTTGTTTTACTGTACATTGAGCAAAGGCGACCATGCTGGATCTGAAGCATCATTGGGGGTAGGGAGTTGTCGTTCATTGCGACCCGTAATATCAATCGTATAAATTTTTGGTCCCATACCGGGATTTTTGCGAAAGAACATCAGCACACGACCATTAGGGGCCCACGTTGGTCCTTCATTGTGAAACCCTGTGGTTAAAATTCGTTCTCCTTGTCCATCAGGGCGCATAACACCGATAGAAAATTGTCCGCTTAATTGTTTTGTAAAGGCGATATAGTCACCCCGTGGAGACCAAATAGGTGTTGAATAACTCCCATCGTTTGAAGAAATACGCTGAATATCACTCCCATCCGCATTCATTTTATAGATTTGCGGCTTTCCACTACGATCTGAAGAAAAGACAATTTGTTTTCCATCCGGTGAATAAGAAGCAGAAGTATCAATAGCAGAAGTTGTTGTAAGTCGCGTCATCGTACGGGTTCGTAAATCCATAGTGTAAAGATTGGCACTCCCATCATTTTGTAACAAACTCATGATAACTTTTTGTCCATCAGAAGAAAAACGTGGAGCAATTGTCATGTTATTAAACGTTCCGATCAACTCTCTTTGCCCCATTTCAATTTGTTGGAGATAAACATGAGGTACTTGATTGTCCTCGTAAGCCATATAGGTCAATTCTTGTCTTTTTGGTGAAAACCGCGGTGTAAGCACCAATTCACTTCCATCAGACATATAAATCAAATTTGCTCCATCTTGATCCATCATTGCTAAACGTTTAATGCGTGCATTTTGAGGACCTGTTTCATCGATAAAAACAATTCGTGTATCAAAATAACCACTTTCTCCTGTCATCTCACTATAGATCTCATCTGCGATCATATGTGCCACACGCCGCCAACGTTCTGTCGCAGTATAAAAACGCCGTCCTTTCAATTGTCTTTGTCCAAACACATCCCATAAACGAAAATCGACCCTCAAACGTCCATCGATTTCTCTCATGACTTGCCCAGTAACTAAACCTTGCGCTTTTATTTTCTGCCAAGAAGCAAAATGTGGTTGTTTATTAGGATTAGAAATGTTTTCAAAAAAATTTGCTTTATCAAGCGGTAAAAACAGCCCCGACCGTTCGAGATCGGCTGTCACCACAGCAGATATTTTCAACCCAATCGAATCATTGGAAATAAAGTCTGTAATTGCAATGGGAATGGGATTAAAATCAGCGCTCGAAATAGTTCCTTTCAATTGCGCATAACCCGATGAAATACTTGAAAGCCACAACCCACAAGTGACAATAAACCAAGCAAAAACTTTATGTCTCGTTATAGTCATCATGGAATGTGTCCTTTCGTTAAGCGCTTTTTTCTCGTTTATCATCTTATTTCTTGGAGGGGATCAACATTAAAGTCAAAACCTTGCCCCCATAGATCATATTGATCACGTGGGAGATCTGCATAAGGTTGGCATGAAAAGACAGCAGCATACACCTGCCTTATCATAATAGCTTGTTGACTCTCAAGACCGCTTACGGGATCAATGATAGGATCGCCCACAACTATCCCTTCACGGTCTAAATAAAATCGCAACCGCACGACCGGACGATTTTTTAAATCGCCGCCAAGCGCCACAAGTTTAAGCTTCTGTTGAATACATCCCCCCACAATATTGACCAATGTTTGTGCCATTTTTGTGGTATCATTAATATTTTTTCTTGCACCCAAAGCTTCTGGTGTATGAGAACGTTTTGCTCCCCCTCCTTGTGACCGCGCACGATTGAGCAAATTATTTTCCTCCAGAGCTAAAATATCTTCAATGGTCTGTTTCTCTTGGTTTTTCTTGTTAAGCTTTGGCGTCTTTTGATTCAATGCAGCCTCATTCTTCTTTGGAAATTCTCCGTCAAACTTTGGTTTAAACTGTGGAAGAAGAGATTTTTCTGGAAGTACAATTTTGGGCGCTTGATGAACAATCTGCTCTGCTGGTACTTTTGGGACCGTTGGAGCCAATTCTTTTGGCGATATCATCTCTTCATTTTTGTGCGCAGGCTTGAGCGCAACCTTAGAGGCATCTTCCGGCACTCTCAAAGGCATCTCAGGCGCAACCTTGGGCGCATCCTCCGGTGCCTCCAAAGGCATCTCAGGTGCAGCCTTGGGCGCACCCTCCGGTGGTGCCTCCAAAGGCATCTCAGGCGCAACCTTGGGCGCATCCTCCGGTAGTGCCTCCAAAGGCGTCTCAGGTGCAGCCTTGGGCGCATCCTCCGGTAGTGCCTCCAAAGGCATCTCAGGTGCAGCCTTGGGCGCACCCTCCGGTGGTGCCTCCAAAGGCATCTCAGGCGCAACCTTGGGCGCATCCTCCGGTGCCTCCAAAGGCATCTCAGGCGCAACCTTGGGCGCATCCTCCGGTGCCTCCAAAGGCATCTCAGGCGCAACCTT
>NZ_JBHIRB010000005.1:0-111342 GCF_042196845.1 Bartonella sp. AA9NXGY | reverse complement strand
CCTTGGGCGCATCCTCCGGTGGTGCCTCCAAAGGCATCTCAGGTGCAGCCTTGGGCGCATCCTCCGGTGGTGCCTCCAAAGGCATCTCAGGTGCAGCCTTGGGCGCATCCTCCGGTGGTGCCTCCAAAGGCATCTCAGGCGCAACCTTGGGTGCATCCTCTGTTTTTGCTTCTAATAATTCTGGTTTTGTAAGTTCGGGTGCAAATGTTTCTGACGTGTTCTCGCTTGATGGTGGCGATGCTGTTTCAACGGGACGCGGCTTTTCCTTTGGTTGAAATGGTGCAAGACTATCTATTTGTCCCTCTCCAATATGGCGTGCATCTTCTTTCTCTTGTGGCTGCATAGTTGGTTTGACGGCAGGGATTGCACGGATAGGAGCCCTCACGGCTCCTTGTTGAGAGGAAAACTCGTCCACCAAAGGAGCAAGAGTGATGGGAATTGCTTCCAACGGTTGTGGTAAAGAGACAGAGTTTGTAAACTGAACGGCTCCCCAACTGAGAAAAATGACATGGACCACAAGGGATAAAGCCAAGCCTCGTTTCATACTATGATAGGAGTCTTTGTTCATTCTTTATGCCTTACTTATGCCTTACATTTTTTCATTTTTAATCACTCTATGCTCTTTTAAAAACATCTTAAAAACAACCGGTTATGCACAATTTTATTACTTATTATTTATTGTGCTAAACTTGCTAACGCGACTTGAGAAAACCCCGCTTTTTGAATATCTGCCAGCAGTTTTAATACTTGCTGATATTCAACAGTTTTAGCAACCCGTACAAAAACCCGTTGATCTTTTTGTGTAGCATCTGCTTCCAGAAGAGTTTTCAGGTGTGCAATCAGGGACTGTGACGTTTCATAATAATCTTGATTAATGGCAAAGCGCCCTTGCGCGTCAAGTGAAACCGTAAGAGGTGTTTTTTGAGCTCGTACGGGACCCGCTTGACTACGAGGCAAATCTAGAGGAACACCGTTCACTAAAAGGGGGGCAGAAACCATAAAAATAATCAACAAGACCAGCATGACATCCACAAAAGGAGTGACATTGATCTCACTCATCAGTTGGCTTCGTGAATGATGCCGCCTACGTGTATTTTTGCGAGAAGAAGAAGCAACAGAAAAGCCCATGGGATAAGATCCTTTTTATAAAGAGGAAGGTGCTGTGCGTGTTTCATCAATACGCCGCGATACAATTGTTGAAAATTCATCGGCAAAATTTTCTATTTGTGCAATGATGCGCGCACTTTCATGAGTCAACTTGTTATAAGCAATAACAGCTGGAATTGCTGCAAACAAACCAATAGCGGTTGCCAAAAGCGCTTCTGCAATCCCTGGCGCGACAATGGCAAGTGATGTATTTTGAGAAGCTGAAATAGAAAGAAAAGACTCCATAATACCAATAACTGTTCCAAAAAGTCCGATAAAAGGTCCCGCAGATCCCAGTGTCGCAAGAAAACTTAATTTTGATTCTATTTTTTCACTTTCACGTCCCAGCGTCAAATCCATAGCCTTATCAATTCTGCTCTGCAAACTTTTCGATGTATGGGTCCCTTTTTCAAGAGATTTTTTCCATTCAACCATTGCTGCCATAAAAACTGCGGATATACTATTGGTACGTTGACTTTTGCATGATGCATAAAGATCTTCTAGCGCTTTGCCAGACCAAAATGTGCGTTCAAACTGCTTTATTTCACGCCGTATTCTCCGATACGTAAAAATTTTATCAAAAATAATTGCCCAACTCCAGATAGAAGCGAGCAGCAACCCGATCATAACACCTTTCACGATCCAACTCGCTTGCATAAACAAATGCAACATTCCAATTGTTTCTGGATTCGTTAGTTCTAAATGCGGCATAATTTTTGTCCCTCTAAATGAAAGATGCATTTTTAAAATTTATAAAACAGATTATTTTATAGTTTCTAAATTTAAGTAAAGACTCTAGTCTCACATAAATCCATGCGCTAAAACAAGACTTGTTTCTTAAATTTCCTTAAAAAGTGATGACGAGAGACATCCCTCAATGCACGCCCCTCTCATTTCACAACAGCATTTATGAAAAATATAACGATCAGGATTTCTCCATAAATGCTATAAAAATAAAAGATATAAAAATGCATGATATAAAATCTATTATGCACCACCATCTTTACGCTTATGAAAAGAACGCTAAATCATCATACGCGTTTCTAGCTTAAAATGCTGCAATAAGTCTTAGCACTTGAAAAGATTCATAAGAGGCATTTATTCCTTTCTTAAGTGTTTTTGTACCCACTCACCAACTCCGCTTGTGACATGTAAGAAAATGTTTTTGATTAATTCGCGGCAATAGAGCTTGAAAAGAAAAAGTTTTACAAGTTTCAGAATTATCTGAAAGTGACAACGCAATGAATTATCATTGTAAATAAATATGTTATCATCATAAAAGATGACGCTTTGCCTCAGGCTATTGTTTCTCTCATTCTTTAATAAGATCACACCATCGGGCACAAAAAACGACACTAAACCACCCTAAAACGCCTCACAACAATGCACCTCACCCAGGCCCCCTATAAGTCCTATATAATCTAGTGTAAGTCTCATGTAATCTCATTGTGTTGTGAATTAGCCCCTTTCAATGCCTATCATCTCTCTGGTACCATGGTATAACGTACAAGCTTCTGTGACATGAAAAAAGCCTTTTCATATCTTTACTTCATGAAAACCGGCTTCTTCGCTCTCTTTGCTCACTTGCGATATTTGATCATTATTGCATTGAGAATGATCCATAAGGAACATTTTTACAATTTTTTCAATGGCTTATATTGTTCTCTTATGATGTATAAGCAAATGATTTTAATTGTTTCAACATGAACAGATTTGAAATGAAAGTATTTTATTCTATTCCTCTATTGGGGTTTGTGCCCGTGAGAAGTGATAATATATCTTTTTAAGTCAATATATTATATAGAATAATATGCTTTTGAAACTTTAAATGCAAGAATGCATTTCTGCTTTGTATACATTGATCTCTCACTCATTCACTACGTTTAGAAGCGCACATAAATCGCGCATTATAGCACATAAAGTGATGCATGATGGATAGAAATGGATGAGAGACGCGCTCTTGTGAGACCAAATGACAATCCAGTAAAAAAACAAATCAAATTGCTTAAAAACACCCTTTGGGTGTTTTGAGACAATTTTCGACCTAATAGCTTATTATCACTTTATTGCAATATGTTGCTGGGTATATACATTTTTATTTCTTTTTATATTTTGTACTTTTTCGCTGCTTTCCGATGCCAACAAACCTTTCTTCAAAAGAAAGAAAATATCTTGAGTTTATAGAAGAAAATGGATGATATGACATTGTTTTTGAATCATAACATGGATAGGGCGTGTTTAATTTTGTGGGATATCATCTTCAATTTATTGTAGTTATTGTAGCAGAGGTGCTTTCTTTTGCTGTATCGTGTAACCTTGTTAGAAAACATCTAGGCTATGATAAATGTATAGTCTTAGATTATAGATTACTTTATATCTGCTGATCTCTCCTGAAACTCGCTAATTCAATGAATCACACTTTTAACCAAGCATTTTTGCAAAAAGTTCTTTGGGTAAACGTCGCGGTTTTGCCTCCTCATTAATCAGAGCAATTTCAACTTTGGCTGTTACCAACGTGGTCATCTCATGCAAAATAGATTGCTCCATAAAAAAGCGGGCCCCTTGGATATGAGTAACACGTGTTTTAACGACTAAAAGATGATCAATTTTAGCGGGTCTTGAAAAATTAATTTCCATATGACGAACAACAAAAAACAGTTTTTCCCCCTCACCCCCTGCTGCTAACATCTTATTATTAAAACCGGTATCGCGTAAAAACTCTGAACGTCCTCGTTCAAAAAACTCAAGATAACGCGCATGATAAACTACACCGGAAAAATCTGTATCCGCAACATAAACGCGGACCTGAAAATTATGAAAAGCGTTTGTATGATTGCTCTTAAAAGGTGTTATTTCTGTCATCGACTTCATATCCCATAAAATCATCTAATATAGCAAATTATCTATCAATCAAAAGATTGAACACATTTTTGTGTTGAAGTTGTGAAAAGCAAAAGCAAAAAATCTTTAATAGTGCCAAACCTTTTTAGCCAGAATATGCTAAAAGAAGGCACGTCTCTTGTATTTTATGACCTTGCTATAAAATATTCACATAGTTTCTTTTAACAAAGAGAATGCCTTAGTCATCTTCCCCATCCCATAAAGATGTCTGAAGTGATGAATTGTCTTGAGCATCAGAAAGTTGAGAACGCCTTTGTATAGACGTTGTAGAGGCTGGAGCAGAAAGCCCTAAATGGCTCCAAGCCTTTTCAGTTAGAATGCGTCCACGAGCGGTTCTTTGAATAAAACCTTGTTGAAGCAAATACGGTTCAACAATATCTTCAATGGCATCGCGTGGTTCTGATAAAGCAGCAGCAATTGTTTCAATCCCCACCGGCCCCCCTAAAAAAGTTTCCGCAATCAGGAGCAAGTAGCGGCGGTCAAGCGGATCAAGCCCAAGATGATCAACCTCAAGGCGCGAAAGGGCTTCATCGGCGATTTTTTGGTCAATTTGTTTTGCTTGTTTAACCAAAGCAAAATCACAAACGCGCCGTAAAAGCCGTCCGGCAATACGAGGGGTTCCCCGTGCTCGGCGTGCAATTTCATGAGCACCATCATCACTGATCTTGACGGAAAAAAGTCGTGCATTACGCTGCACAATATATTCCAATTCTTCTATCGTATAAAAATTGAGACGAATTGGGATGCCAAAACGGTCTCGTAGAGGTGTGGTTAAAAGCCCCAAACGTGTGGTTGCCGCTACCAAAGTAAATTTAGCCAGATCAATTTTCACCGAGCGTGCGGCCGGCCCCTCCCCAATGATCAAATCAAGTTGATAATCTTCCATTGCTGGGTACAGAATTTCTTCAATCGCCGGATTTAAGCGATGAATTTCATCAATAAACAAGACATCACGTTCTTCGAGATTGGTCAAGAGAGCGGCTAAATCTCCTGCTTTAGCGATGACCGGCCCTGAAGTAGAGCGAAAATTAACGCCTAATTCTTTTGCCATAATCTGTGAAAGCGTTGTTTTTCCCAACCCCGGTGGCCCTACAAACAAAACGTGATCCAGCGCTTCTTGCCGCGTTTTTGCTGCTTCAATAAATATTTTTAAATTAGCCCGCGCCGCTTCTTGACCAATAAAGTCATCGAGAACTTGTGGCCTCAAGGAACGATCTGGATCGTTAGGAAGGGGGGCGGAACCCAGAAGGCGTTTATCTTCATCTTTATGCATTGTTACCTTGATTTTAAGTAGGAGAAGAAAGCAATTTGAGACTATGGCGGATCAGCAGGGCAGAAGAAACAGTTTCCCCCTCAAGAGCGTTCATCGCAAGAGCAAGAGCACGAGATGCATGCTCCCGTTCAAACCCTAGCTTCATCAACGCGGAAAGCGCATCATGCGCAGGTTGATTGGTCATCTCACGCTGAGAAACCGAAACAGTCTTGACAGCTTGTTCAAAGGGGAGTGTTTTACTTTTCAGTTCACCCACAATTCTTTCACTGACTTTTTTACCAACGCCCGGCGCTCGACTAATCATCGCAACATCGTTTAAAGCAATAGCCTGTGCAAGTTCATCTGGCGATAAAGTACCCAAGATTGCCAAAGCAACCTTTGCCCCTACTCCAGGAACATTTTGTAGAAGACAAAACCACTCCTGTTCAGCTCTTGTAGCAAAACCAAAAAGGCGGATTGCGTCTTCCCGAACATGCGTTTCAATAAAAAGGCTTAACGCCTCCCCAACAGAGGGTAAAGAAGGACGCAGCCGATTTGACACAAAAACAACATACCCCACACCGTGAACATCAAGAAGGATATGATCATCAAAGATATGTTCAAGAGTGCCCTTTAATTTGCCAATCATGTTGCCACCCCACTCATATCGCTATCCTTGCCTGATAAGATCGGTCAATACTGTTACGGTGCATACTATGACAAAGAGCAAGAGCAAGAGCATCAGCCGCATCACTGCTATCAAATTCAGCCCGTGGGAGGAGAACTTTGACCATCATATGGATTTGTTCTTTAGCCCCATGTCCAACCCCAATAACTGATTTTTTCACTTTGTTGGGCGCATATTCAAAAACAGGAAGATTTGCTTGCGCAGGAACCAGTAGTGCAATTGCACGCGCTTGGCCAAGTTTTAAAGTTGCTGTAGCATCTTTGTTGACAAATACATGTTCTACAGCGGCTTCATGGGGCATAAATTGATGCACAACCTCTGAAAGACCTTTGTGGATCTGACATAGTCTGGAAGCCAGCTCACACTGTACATCAGAAGAAACCGTCCCTGCTGCAATAAACTGAAGACGATTACCCGCAACATCGATAACGCCCCACCCTGTACGCCGTAATCCGGGATCAATGCCTATAATACGAATCGTCTCTGCCATAAACTACAGTCTATACACTTTTCCCCCCTGTGAATAAAGATGTGAATAAAGACAAGACCACAAAGAAACCAGCAACCCAAGACAAAACCAGTAAAAAGATAATCATATCCCCCAAATTTATACAATTATAACACACAACGAACAGCATCTTTATGGAATACACTTTATGAAGCATAACTGAAATCAATCAAAACCATTCACACATCACAAGCAAGCACCTTATCAAGCACCCTCTAAAGCATAAAAATTCCCTTTCTGTATCATTTCCAATGCCATAATGGTTAAACATCGCAAACGAGAAAATAGATCAGTGCTGGATTGCACATTCATAAGTATAAAGAGGCTATGCAATGAATAGTATACACTTTACGGAAACTTTTTACATTATAGCATGACGCTACCACAATAACTCAACACATTGATTTACAAAGATAATTAATTATTTTGTATGTTGCATAAGAATCCCGAACATCCTAAGATTTTCTCATTACAAATCTGTTTATATTGAAGCAATCAAAACCATTCTCTTACATATGAAACGTGGGATTGCCGTATAGAGTGAAACTGTACAAGACAGGACTAAAAATGCCTCTAATGAATTGTCTCAAGTTCCAAAAGCTGTTGCAACATTGGGGACTGGCAAAGATGATGATAGTGCCGGCTTTCTCCTTTGCAAACGTAAAGATGAGGAGAGCTCAACGGATATGAATAAGAACTGAGAGGTGTTTTTGAATATACCCATCACACCACAATGACATTGCATATAGAGGGACATTGCATGGGGGCACAGGGAACCCATGGGGCATTCATTATATGGCACTTTATTTTGGATATTTTACTTTACGCGAGGAAAAATAACTTCCATTCAAAACAAAAGAAGCCCCAAAACTGCAACAATGTGTATCATCCTCATTAACACACACTTTACAGCAGCTTTATAGGCATAAATTATAGAGCATAAATAAATTGATGTACAAGCCCCTGCTCTATCTCAGAGCCAAAACAAAATCACACGATAGATCAACAGAAAGTGTTCCAGCTGCAATCAACCAAAGTCGATTTCCATAAGACCAACCATACTCCATCCCATGCCATATTCGAAATCAATACTTATACACCCCCTCTAAGCTATAAGCTCAAGATATTTCTACGCCAAATAGAAATTAGGCAGAAAAAAACACTCTAGATTAGTTTTAATTGTGAAATTTCGGTTGTAAAAAAAATGGGTATACTGCTCTAAATATCGCAAGAAAGAAGCAAGGAGCTATTATTCTCAGCACGCCCAAAGACTGTTTTGAGCAATTCGATTTGTTTTCCCACTAGATTATCATCGTTCAAGATAAAGCCGCCCCTTATTGACCAAAGCGCTTAAACTACAGCAGCATCTCTAAATGAAAAAAATGCGCGCTTCTAAACGTAATGAACGAGAACAAATTGACGGAAAGTTTCTGGCAATTCATGCCAATGAGGGGTTTCAAGTTCCAATGTCGGTGTATGAAGTGACACTTTTACAATTTCTTTTTTTTATTTGTTCTGATGATATTTCTCCTTCGCACAAAGCAAGGGGAGTCCCTCTAAGAACGCCCAAAGACTGTTTTGAGCAATTCGATTTGTTTTCCTACTGGATTATCATCTTCTAGAGCAGAGGAGGCCGCAGTTTCCCACCCAGCACGCATATAGGTTATGCGCGCTTCTAAACGCAATGAATGAGAAACAAATTGGCGAAAAGTTTCTGGCAGTTCTTGCCAATGAGGGGTTTCAAGTTCCAATGTCGGTGTATGAAGAGATACTTTTACAATTTCTTTTTTTATTTGTTCTGATGACATTTCCCCTTCACGCTCTGCGCGAAGAAGAAGGAGTTGAGAAGCGATTTGCATAAGTCGTGTACTTAAATACATAGCCTCTTTCGCATAAACTGCAGAAACCTCTGCCGAAAGAGAGCGTGCTACTAATTTCCCTTCTGAGTCAATATACGCTGCGGTTTTTTCAATCAGCGCCATTGTTTCTTCATAGAGACGATTAAAAGCATTTTCAAAAGCATTATGCTCAATCATGATAAT
Organism: Bartonella sp. AA9NXGY; assembly: GCF_042196845.1. Classification (NCBI taxonomy): domain Bacteria; kingdom Pseudomonadati; phylum Pseudomonadota; class Alphaproteobacteria; order Hyphomicrobiales; family Bartonellaceae; genus Bartonella; species Bartonella sp. AA9NXGY. Next base: position 102,805 of record NZ_JBHIRB010000005.1, on the reverse strand, counting down.
AGGTTCATCATATGGACGTTTATGTACACTCACGCTTTTATACTCCAAGTATCAGCACAAAATCATACCCCTTAACGAATAGAGTATTAAAAAGTTTCTTTTGTTGCTGTATAGAACGCTTTTTTTTAAAACTGCTACCTCTTTTAATTTTTTTGCGCAACGCACTTTTTATACTAAGGTTAACGTGCCCAACAAACACTACAGGAATATTTTTTATAAACGGATCATTTTCCTTGAAAAGGACCACTGCCAAGATTGCCGTTTTTCACAATAATAAGCGACTCCAAATTGCAAAGCAATACCCGTTATTATTAAGAGGGTATCGGAAAAAAACGTTTCTGTCATCACTGTTTTTATAATTTGTCCAAACATCGCAAAAATGGTTCCCGTTACAAAGACCGGTAAACTATGTTTTCCTAAAATTGCTAAAGGATGTTTTGGAGAGACATAAAACCATTTATTGATGCGCGGCAAAGAAAGAATGAGAAAGGCTAATGCAAGAACATGGAGTAAACGTGGCAAGCTTAAAAAGGTTTTATTAAAGTTCAACAATGGGGAAGACCAGCCAAGCCACCCCAAAATGCCCCACCAGTTTAAGCGAACCCATAACAGCGCCAACAAGAGATACGCTGCCGCACAAACAATCCAAAAAGACTGAAAAGCGATTTTTTTTCCTTGTTTAAGCGCTAAAGTACTGGTCAATCCTATGACAAATAAGAATTGCCAAGACAAAGGATTTAAAAACCACTTTCCCTTTAAAGGATAAGAAGGAGGAGCAATTTTATAAAATCCGCAGATAAGATACAGTGTAAAGGAGCCCAAAAGCAGCCATTTTGTCTGCTTACAACTCAAATAAAGGATAAAAGGCGCAAAAAACATCAAAACGATATAAAGAGGAAGAATATTATTATATCCCAATTGATGCCCAAAGCTTAAGGTACTCAAAAATGCGATACTAGGCTCTTTAAAAAAGAGTCCCACATTGTTCATCGATAAAAGTTTTTCTGTTCGCCATAATAAAAAGGCAGCAAAAAAAAGACTTAACGTGACAAAAGTAGTAAAAAGATATGCACCATAGAGCTGCAGAGCTCTGTACCAAAGTTTTCGGATAATAAAAGCAAAGGATTTTTGCTGTAATCGTCCATGAAAGCTTAACCCAAGAGCAATCCCTGAAAGCAAAACAAACACTTCTGCACAATCAGAAAAACCGAAGTTTCTATGAGTAAAAGACTCATAGATCGTTCTGGGAATATGGTTGATGAAAATCGTCAATAAGGCCAAAGAACGAAAAACATCAATGCGTGTATCACGATGAGAAGGTTGAGTATTATGCTCAAGAATACCTTGGTATTTCATCAGTGGACTCCCACACGTTGCACCCCCCTTGAAGTCCCATAAAAATGGTGCTTACCCTTATTGCCAACAAGCATGAACAGGATGAAATTTTAATTTTTAAGAGTCAAGTTTCATTTTAAGCGTTTATTTTTTTAAAAGCAAAAGTTTTTTAAAGGCAAAAGAACGAAAAGCGTCCATACGTGTATCACAGCGAAAAGGTAACATATTATGCTTAAAAACACTCTCATTTCTCATAAACAGGCTTCCACACACCCACAAATCCTTTAAATTACGTGAAAATGGTGGTCACTTTCATTGCAAATAAGCATAATAGAATGAAACTTTAATTTTTAAGCGTTATTTTTTCTAAGAAACAGGGATTTGACATGACACAACAAAAAAATAAACCAATTGATCCACCTCTTTTCCCTCAGTTGATTTTAACACTTGATGTTCGGCGCAACACCCCACACACATTTTTGCAGCAAATTTTACAAACAAAGTCTTTTGCATGCGTCATCCTCTATGATTCTGAAAAATTGAAAGATGATAGCTCTTTTTTACAACAACAAGCGCAAACTTACGCAGAAGATATTCAACATCATGACGCAGCCCTTCTCATTGCTGATGACAGCCGCATTGCTGGGCGCATAAAGGCTGATGGATTGCACATAGAAAATGATCTTAACGCTCTTGAAAGCTTCAAAAATCAGCAAAAGGAACAAAAAATTATAGGCTTTGGCAATTTACGCAATCGCCATAGTGCTATGCTTGCAGCAGAAACAGGTGTTGATTACCTTCTGTTTGGAAAACTCGGTGCTGATAAAAAACCCCAAGCGCACCCCCGCAATCTCCAGTTAGCAACATGGTGGGCAGAAATTATGCAAACCCCCGCCATTATCCAAGCAGGAAGCGATTTTTCAACCTTTGATGAAGTCTTAAAGACTGGATGTGAATTCATTGCTGTAGAAGAAGTGATTTTTGGGAACAACAACCCCTTAATACTGCTTAAAACAATGCAAGAAAAATGTGAGAAAACCCCCTTGTAATATAGGAGGAGAATTTATAAATAAAGCGTTAACTTTCGTGTTTCTTATATAGAGAACATAATGGAATATATAAATAGGAGAAAAATTCGTTTCGTTCATTCACAATTCAATCAGATCGCTTCATCACGCAGTAAAATTTCCCATCATTTAGTCAAGTTTTCCCACGTTTCAATCAATTGAATGGAAGGTGACCGTCTCTTTTTGTGCATTGTATAAGAAAATGAAATCATAAAGCTATTTAAATTCAAATAGTTATAAAAATAAATCAACATTTTATATTAATAACCAGCGATATTGAAAGAATATAAACAGTGAAATATAGCGGCACCTTCGAAGACCTTAAAGATATAGTTAAAACAGCTGGATATAAAATCATAGAAACTAAGTTTCTATCACTTAATTCTTCTAAAGGATATCAGATCAAAACCTCCGAAGGAGGCGTTATTAATTGGTATGAAAGCACAGGAACAATCAACGTTCAAGGCAAAGAAAACATAAAACAAAAGTTAATAGAAGATTTAGCAAAGCATATAGAAGAAACATCAACGATTCCTTCCTCAAAAACTGCCTCCAATCCTTCAAATAAAAAAATTTTTATCGTTCATGGTCATGATTGTTATGCCTTAACGGAGCTTGAAAATGTTCTTCTCAAGCTTGGTCTCGAACCATATATCTTACAAAACACGAGTGGTAATGGTTTACCCATCATTCAAACTTTGAAAAAAGAAATTTGTGACAGTTCTATAAGTTTTGGTATTGTACTCCTCACGCATGATGACATGGGTTATGCTATATCTCAAGGTGCAGAAAAAATTCAACCCCGTGCACGACAAAACGTTATTTTCGAAATGGGCATGTTAATCGCTGCACTTTCTCGCAAAAATGTCGCTATTCTAAAAAAACAAGACCTTGAACTCCCTTCAGATATTAATGGAATTATATACCTTCCTTTTAAAGAACACGTAAAAGAAACACTTAAAGATCTTTCTCATCGACTATGTGAAGCCGGCTTCAATTTAGATGCGAAGAAAGTTACTACAGCATCACGTTAAATTTGAATAATGCTTATGTTTATTTTTTTAAGTGCACGCCCAAAAACACGTAGCACCCCACCACATGCCACAGACACACCCATTCTATAGGCTCAAAGAAACGATTCCCCTCACCCTTTTTCAAACAGCAAGCAATTGTGCAAATTTAAATGAAGGGACAGCAATTCACTACCGTGGAAGAAATCATTTTAATCCCTTTGATAAACACGGAGGCTGTTGTCATGATTTTGACAATCATTCCAGAGAGATTTAAGAAGCAGATAACCTCTCATTAGATTAAAGAAAAATAGGAAATTCACGTCGGGCATGTACTACAGCTACAATTTCGATTTTATGTGCAGCTACTCGATACAATATAAGGTAATTTGGATGCGCTACAATTTCTCGTAATCCTAATACCTTCTCACTCTGTCTGTATAAATATGGATGTTCAGCCAATGGCAATACAGATGCTTCCAAAAACCTTTTCATTCGGCGCGCAGCAGATGGTTTCTCGCGAGCAATATAGGTAACATCTGACGCAAATTGTCGCGCGCCGAAGACAACCAAACAACCGGAAGCATCACTTGTCCTGTTCAGCTTCAAGCTGACTGATTATAACTTCCATTTCAGCCATAACCTCATCATGCGGAATAGGAGGATATGGATTTGCAAGACTGCTCGCTACCTTATCGCGCAGCCATGCAGTGTAGCTGCTTTCCTGTTCAACGGTTTCGAACTCTGAAATTAGCGGAGAAAGGGTGGTCTTCATAATATATGTCCTTTCTATTCCTGAATATTGGAGATAATTACTCTTGTCTATGTTGTCAATATTAGCGAATTGAAAATGTTTAACTTTTAAGCGTCCAAAGTTCTTTTGATCTTAAAACTTAAGGCTTTTTAACCCTCTCAAAAAACACGGGGGCTAATGTCATGATTTTGACAATCATTCCAGAGAGATTTAAGAAGCGGATAGCCTCTCATAAAAAACAAATTTTGTAAGTAAAAAACTATTTTTATTGTAAATTTCCTGAAATTACTTTATGAATTAAAAGATGTTTTGGTCGCATACGCAACGACCAAAAGGGAACTGAAAACCCTAGATCCGAGCGTAAAAATAAACCCACTCCTGTGGGTATCCCGGAATTCCGGGAGATTTTGCTATGTCCAGGTGCTTCTCAGCACTAAAAGCAAAATGCTGACTCGGATTCAGTGTTTTCAGACTCCCGGAATACTCATGCGAGGGCGCTCGCAACCGGCGGGGAAACATGCAATCTCAAAATCTTAATATTGATCTTTTTATTGGCAAAAAAATTCGTTTGAGACGAAAAATGCTAAAAATGTCTCAAACAACTTTAGGGCACGCTTTAGGCGTAAGCTTCCAACAAATTCAAAAATATGAAAACGGCTTAAATCGTGTCAGCGCAGGGCGTTTAATGGAAATTTCTGATATTTTGAATGTTCCCATTGCCTTTTTTTACGCGGATATCATTACAAAACACCAGCCCCCGTATCATCATGATGAAATCGCATCAAGCACAGAGGAATACCTGCTGCTCAAAAGATTTAGAGTTCTAACAACGGTAAAAAAGAAAGCCTTTTTACAGCTGATCTCTGATGAGAATGCAAGCTAACATCACACGGATAGCGTGCGCTATTCATAAGCATTCATACGTATTTTAAAAAGCAACCTCCATTGTAAGCATTTTTTCATTTTATGGGGATAAGCCATTGATATAATAGAAGATAAGCATCTTTACATACGATAACCCCTCATCATTATTATTTTTAACAGGACTGTATTATTTTTAACAGAACTGTTTTAAACAGTCTGTCTCTCGTCGACATTTATGCTACTTTTTTAACTTACCCAACCCTACCTTGAACCAAGACGAAAAACTGAGAGATAAAAAGTAATATAGAAATGAAATTCTTATACGGCTTGTAATGATGAAAAAAAAATGTGAAAATTCTGATCGGTAATGAGGAGAAAACACCATGATCAAGAGAAGCGTGAAGCTGCTCATCTTAGGCGTGATTGGGCTTGCAAGTTCTGCTGTAAGTTCAGCGGGAAACACTGAAGAAATCTCAAATTCTGAAAGCTCTTTCAATACGATTCAAGAAGCTTCAAACACTCAAGAACCCTTTCAGCCCTTAAAAGCTGGAGACTATGACCAAGCCTATGACTATTACATCCAAGGTTATTATTTAAAAGCTTTTCGTGAAGCACTCCGACGTGCTGAAAAAAATGATCCTTTTGCACAAACTCTTCTTGCCCGAATTTATATGGAAGGATGTGCTGTTCCTATTGACGGTGCGCGTGCTGCTTTATGGTTTGAACGCGCTGCAAAACAGGGGGAACCCCAAGCACAACTACGCTATGGACTTATGTTGTTTGATGGTAACTTTATAAAACAAAATCAAGAACTTGGTGCGCAATTCATTCAAAAAGCTGTCAAAGCAGGCGTCAAGGAAGCCTATTTTTATTATGGACAACTGCTTCTTTATAAGGCCTCACAGGAAAAACAAGCTCTCCCTGGTGTTTCTTCCCAAAGTCGTGAAAATGAAGCAATAGAGCAAGCCTTAAAATGGTACTTAAAAGGTGCTGCTCTTGGGGATGCTGAAGCGGCTTTTTCTGCTGCAAAAATTCTTTCCTTAGGCACATTAAAGCGACCAAAGGATGATCGCAATGCCCGCAAGCTCATGGAGGTAGCGGCTCAAAACAACCACTTAAAAGCTCAACTTCATTTAGCACAATGGCTTGTACAGGGGCGTGGAGGAGAAACAGATTTTCAGCGTGCTTTTCATTTACTTCAAAGAAATGCTATCAACATGGTAGCACCAGCACAGATTTCCCTTGCAAGGCTTTATCGAGATGGCACAGGAACAAAAGGCGATATAATAATGGCAGCGGCATGGTATATGCTCGCAAAGGAGGCAAAAATGCAAGCTCCTGATCTTGAAATAATGCTCCAAGGCATGGATAAGGCACAACTAGAAAAAGCGCACAAAGAAGCAATAAAGCTCCTTCCTGTTTTTTAAAATACTCCTCTCTGCATCAAAAAGATAAAATTTATAGAAATTCCGGGAGATTTTGCTATGTCCAGGTGCTTTAAGCACTAAAAGCAAAATGCTGATTCGAGGTCAGTGTTTTTAGACTCCCGGAATACCAACGCGAGGGCGCTCGCAACCGGCGGGGGCTTTAAAATGCGAGCCAAAAATCTTGATAACGACATTTTCATTGGCAAAAAAATTCGTTTGAGACGAAAAATGCTAAAAATGTCTCAAAAAACATTAGGTTAACATTTAGGTGTTACTTTCCAACAAATCCAGAAATATGAAAACGGCTTAAATCGTGTCAGCGCAGGGCGTTTAAAAGAAATTGCCGATATCTTAAATGTTCCACTTGTCTTTTTCTATGCGGACACCTCAGCAAAACAACAGCCCCCATACCCTCATGATGAAATCGCATCAAGTACAGAAGAATACCTACTGCTCAAAAGATTTAGAGTTCTAACCTCGATAAAACAAAGAGCCATTTTACAATTACTCTCTGATCAAAATGAAAGCTTTTAACATCATAATATAGGGCGCTACACTCTCTGTTCTTGACTTGCCTCCCACCCCTCAAAGGACAGAAGCCCCTTCCCTATCCGGTTGGGAAACAATCCGTCTTCTCAGAACAGAACTCTTTTAGCTTCCCATTTTATGTGGTTCATTTCACAAAATTATCCGGACAAGCTCTCCCTCAAATATTCACCACACACTCTCATAAAAACATCACATGTGCAAAGTTTTATGTCTTATAGCACCACACCTCAAACGACAGTATTTTACAGCAAACAGAATAAGCATTCATACGTATTTAAAAAAAGACAGCCCTCAAAAAGCAATGCTTGAAAATTTTTTTGGTCGATCTGGAACAGAACCTAACGCATCATTTTATAATGGTGATAGAGGACATGATCTTAACATGCAAACGCAAAAAATTGCTTTTTTATCATAATCACTAAAAGCAGCTGTTTATTAAAATATACGCCACCAGAAGCACTTCAAGCAGCCTTTACAGCTGAAACCATTATTCATTGATTAATTAACCGATTGATTAGATACCGATATGTTGTTAATGTGCTATAAGTAAAGTTGCTCTTATTTCTGGAAGAGGAGCTTCGCAAATAAAGAGCAACAATAAGTAAGGGGAATTAAAGATGTTAAAATATTTATTGCTGTCACCGGTTGTGTTGGTGGCTGGTTGCGCATCTGTAGGCAATTATTCATCAAATTATGTTGATCAAAGTCTTACAAAGCGTCAGGCACAATTAGTTGCTAACAAATTTATTAGCGGTAACAAAGGGTTTTTACCACCAGCTACAACCACACTTCTTATAAAGAAAAATAATACAGCAGACAGCTTTACTCCTTTATTTATCAATCTGTTGCGACGGAATGGATATAATGTGATCTATACAGATCAACCTCAAAAGCAACAAAACATGGGTGTGAATTTGAGTTATAGAATAAGATTAAATAGTAGCACTATAGTGTCTCTTTTTCAGTATAACGTGAACGGAGAGCCGCGTTCTTATATAAATACTCAGCCCAGATGAACCCGCTATTTAATGTAAACATACTCTATATTTTACACGTAAAGACTTAAAAGCTCTTGCGAAAGGCAAAGAGATTTGCACCTCAATAAAAAACCTCATTTTTAGCCAGAGTGGATAAATTTTATTATAGATTGTGACAATACAAAATAGTGTAAATTATAGCTTTGAGATTTAAGAAAAGAAGAATACTAAAAATAATGAAAATGCCCCACACCCTAGTGAATTGTTACACGAAGATGTAAATGCAAAACTTGGACTATCTGTGATTGAAGCAGCTGAAGAGTTTTCTATATCCCGTGTAGCATTTTCTAGGGTTTTGGTAAAAATCCTTATAACGACATTTTCAGCGGCAAATTCATTGGCAAAAAAATTCGTTTGAGACGAAAAATGTTGAAGATGTCTCAAAAAACATTAGGTCAACATTTAGGTGTTACTTTCCAACAAATCCAGAAATATGAAAACGGCTTAAATCGTGTCAGCGCAGAGCGTTTAAAAGAAATAGCCGATATCCTAAATGCTCCACTTGTCTTTTTCTATGCTGATATCTTAACAAAACAACAGCCCCCGTACTCTCATGATGAAATCGCATCAAGTACAGAAAAATACCTGCTTTTAAAAAAATTTAGAGTCCTGACCTCGATAAAACAGAAAGCCTTTTTACAGCTGATCTCTGATAAGAATACAAACGAACACCCCGCGATAACACACACCACGCTCTATCCCATGAGACACTCATAATAAACTCCGTATTCACATATTCTTAATTAAAAACACCTCATGGTTTTAGGGAACTTATATCATTACCATCAATTATATCATTGCCATCAATGATGATATTTTACGACACAACGGGATAAATTTCCCCAAAAATTCTAAAAAATTTTTGTGCAAATTTTTAAAAAGCTTGCGTCTGAGCGCTTTTTATGGTCTTGCAAAGAACTGAAAAGCAAAAATACATAAAGGTCCTTTTTTACTTAAGCTTTTCTCTTTGCAAAAAGCAGGAGAAAGCCCATAAAGAGCACACAGGACCATGAGAGAGCCGCAAGGTTAATCAAAGGGATTTTAGCCCGAAAATAACAAAAGAGCTTGACTGTTAAAGGCAGCAAAGAAAAGCGCCATAAAAACAACAAGAGAGTTCTTTTTGCAAGAATAGAATTGGATAGAAACGATGAAAATTAATGGCAATGAAATTCGCCCTGGTAATGTGATCGAACATCAAGGAAGCTTATGGGTTGCTGTTAAATGTAACGCTGTAAAACCAGGAAAAGGTGGTGCATTTAACCAAGTTGAAATGAAAAATTTGATTGATGGTACAAAACTTAATGAACGCTTTCGTGCTGCTGAGACAGTTGAACGCGTGCGCCTTGAACAAAAGGATTTCACATTTCTTTATCAACAAGGGGATGCTTTGGTCTTTATGGATTCAGAATCTTATGAACAACTTGAACTTCAAAAGGATTTTGTTGGTGAACGTGCTGCGTTTCTCCAAGATGGGATGACTGTTACAGTTGAACTTTATCAAGAAAAGCCTATCGGCATCTCACTTCCTGATCAGGTTGCTGTCACGATTGCTGAAGCCGATCCTGCACTTAAAGGACAAACAGTTACCTCCTCTTATAAACCCGCCATTCTTGAAAACGGGATTCGTATTCTTGTTCCCCCCTTTATGAATGCTGGTGAACGTATCATTGTAGACACCAATGAGTTGATTTATTTGCGTCGCGCAAATGAAAAAGATAAATAAAGGAATAAAAAATGGCCCATTCTGCAGTCATGAATGTCATGGTGCAAGCTGCAATGAAAGCAGGACGCTCGTTGGTACGTGATTACGGTGAAGTGCAAAATTTGCAAGTGTCTTTGAAAGGACCAGCAGATTATGTCAGCCAAGCAGATCGCAAAGCGGAAAAAATTATTTTCAATGAACTAAGCAAGGCGCGCCCCAAATTTGGTTTTCTGATGGAAGAGTCAGAAGAAATCATTGGAGAAGATTCACAACACCGTTTTATTGTTGACCCTTTAGATGGCACCACAAATTTTCTCCATGGCATTCCTTTTTTTGCTGTTTCCATTGCTTTAGAAAGCCAAGGAAAAATCGTTGCTGGTGTCATTTACAATCCCGTGAATGATGAACTCTTCACAGCAGAACGTGGGTGTGGTGCTTTTTTTAACGACCGGCGCTGTCGCGTTTCTGCTCGACGCAGACTAGAAGATTGTGTCATTGCCACAGGCATGCCTCATTTTGGTCGCCCAAATCATGGAACCTACCTTATTGAATTACGTAATGTGATGGCAGAGGTTGCCGGACTTCGCCGTTTTGGTGCAGCTTCTCTTGATTTAGCTTATGTTGCTTCTGGCCGAACCGATGGCTTTTGGGAAGATAACTTGCAAATTTGGGATATGGCTGCTGGAATACTGATGGTTCGTGAAGCCGGTGGTTTTGTCACCGATAAAGAAGGCGGCAACAATATATTTCGCAAAAAAAATATCATTGCCGGCAATGAACACATTCGCCTAAAATTAGAAAAAACCCTCAAAAAAGGCATTTAAACCTCAGAAAAGATCTAGCAGATTACGTCAGCCAAGCAGATCGCAAAGCGGAAAAAATTATTTTCAATGAATTAAGCAAAGCGCGCCTCAAATTTGGTTTTCTGATGGAAGAGTCAGAAGAAATCATTGGCGAAGATTCACAACACCGTTTTATTGTTGACCCTTTGAGATGGCACCACAAATTTTCTCCATGGCATTCCCTTTTTTGCTGTTTCCATTGCCTTAGAAAGCCAAGGGAAAATCGTTGCTGGTGTCATTTACAATCCCGTGAATGATGAACTCTTCACCGCAGAACGCGGGTATGGTGCTTTTTTCAATAACCGACGCTGTCGCGTTTCTGCTCGACGCAGACTGGAAGATTGTGTCATTGCCACGGGAATGCCTCATTTTGGTCGCCCAAATCATGGAACCTATCTTATTGAATTACGCAATATAATGATGGAAGTTACTGGATTGCGCCGTTTTGGCGCTGCTCTTGAGTTTATCTTATGTCGCCGCAGAAAAAACCGATGGTTTTTGGGGAGATAACCTGCACATTTTTGATAAAACTACCAGCATACTGATGCTTCGCGAAGCCGGTGGTTTTGTCACCGATAAAGAAGGCGGTAGCGATATATTCCGCAAAAAAAATATCATTGCCGGCAATGAACACATTCGCATCAAACTATAAAAAAAACTTCAAAAAAGCATTTAATTCTTACAGTTTTTTACAAAACCCTTAGAACCTTAAACAAACACATGAAGAAAGAGTTTTTAATTTTCTTTCAAATAACGATAGGAAATAACTGATTAGATAGTGACAAAAAACATCACCACGAACAAAAAATGTACTTGCTATAAGCCCCCACAAAAGCAATCCCCAATAGCTTACCTTATTGACGTTTCTGTTATTCAAATTCCCCTGCAAACAAGCTGCAAAAGGCAATAAACACAAATCCCATCATAACCAAACGCCACAAGAAACAATTATCGCACCTGAGGCAAAAACCTCTCCTACTTCTCTTGAGAGATCACTCTTACACTGCGCGCAAAAACTTGACTCTAGAAGAGCCCACTCTCTCCTTTTTGGTAAGAGCTGCGGCATATACCTCTATTCTCTTTTCACAAAAATACGCAATTATGCCAATTTCCATTAATATATTAATTCATACAATTGTTATCAGCTTCTCCTTCTTTTCAGCATTATTCTAAAGTATGTATCAAATAGGCATGGGATTTATAAAAATGCACATTTTTGTTCTCGAGAATTGCTTCTTGAAATTCGCTCACGAACTGTTCTTGATCTTTTTTGATAGCCTCTTCCAGTGCATTTACCTTTTCATCACCAAAAATGATTTTTAATTTTTCTTTTGAATTTCCTATTTTGACAAGCATTTTCCAAAAGATCCATTGATTATCACATTTCTTACTTGACCACTTCATCCATTCTATGACTCCTAATTTATAGGCTTTTTCATATGTTGGAGTCTCTTTAGCAATACGCAACCCCTTTTTCTTTTCTTTATCTTTCTCTCTACAAACATCAATGTCATTTCTAACCGTGGAGTAACGACAATCCTTATCAAAGGCCATATATCCTTCTTTTACCGTATCAATAAGCTGCTTATAGTAAATAAAAGTTTTTCTTGCCGCTTTATAAGCACTGGAAATATCATACAATAATGCTAGAAGCTCTCTTTTACAAATGCATAGTAATTCAGCATCTCTAGGCAGACTAAGATACCAACAAGACAGTATCTCTTCTAGCGTTTCATATTCTGTATATTTAGGTATATCTTCATAATAAATTTCCAAAGACTTTAACTCTTCATAGTATCCTGAAGCCTTGTCTTGTAGTTGCTGTTCATATTCAGCCGTAATCATATCATCAATCATATATAACCACCAATGAAACAACAGCATTGTAGGCTTATAGCGCTTTTTTTTCGTCAAAGGGTCCACAAACTTTCGTAATGTGACACCATTCTGTCTCATGAATCGCACAACTTTAGGATAAGTTTCTTTAAAAATTGGACGCATCATTAATTCATTTATTTTTTTGATATGTTCATCAGTCAGTTCTTTTGTCAGCGCCTTTTCATACAAAAACCACGCTTCTCCATATCCTTGCATACAAATATCTTTTACCATCAAAGGCCATTGTCCGCTCGATTCAGAAGATAGCCAATGTTCAGGATTTTTTATCTCCAGTAAATCTCTTTCCCAATGCTTTGCTTCTTCATCCCATTGTTTAATCCATTTTGGCGATATTTTTTGAGTTTTTTTAACAAGCCTTTGTTCCCATTGTGCAATAATATCGTGGTATATCGCGCACTCTCGATCTTTTAGCTGCAGTAATTTCTCATATTGCTCAAGTTGTTCACTTAATTGCTTTTTCTGATAATTTGCTAACCAAAGACTATAGATTATGCTCCCTATTATAACTATTCCTACTATAACTATGAAAGTATCGTGATCACTCATTCTTGCTTTCTTCTATCCTCACCAACATTTAACGCAGCTCTTTTATCGACTTCTCGATATTGCATCATTATGTGTATATCTGATTTGAAAATCACTACATATTCTATTTTAATAAAAACAATACACAAAATATAGATGTTTTTATTGGTAAAATAAAACAATTTGTATTTAATTGTACTGCTCTAATGATTTATGCACTTTTAAGAAGAGCTTTATAATTCTTAAAATGCACTCCCACAATATTGGTTCAAAGTACTCAAAAGCCTAACACAGCAAAACATGGCTGCGTGCTCACCTTGTTTTATAAAATTGATAAAAAGCGTCTTTTTACTCATTTATCGGCTCTTTTTTAGTAAAGCGACATCATCATACACTTTCCTAATCCCCTCAATATTACTACAGCCCCTAAAACTTGAGACGATTCATAAAGAGGACTTATTCTTTCTAAAGTGTTTTATTCACGCGAGCTCTCTCTGCTTGCCACATACAAGAGACATGGTTTTGATTGATTTAATATAACTACATTTGGCATGAGAAAATCCTATGTTTTTCATGATCTTTCATGAAAAACAATGAATTATCCTTATAAATCAACGTGACAGTGCTGTTATGAAGAGAACTCCTTGCTCATCTTAATAGTCCATAGCGATTTAACTGGGTATTATTTTATATTCTGTACACAGAAGTGTCTTTATAAAAATACTTCATCTCAGGCAAAAAAAGAACAGCCCGTTAAAAAAGAAAAACACCTCAATGCTTGCCTTTCTTTTTTCCATGAGAGTTTCAAATTGATAAGCCTGTCTGAAAAGAGTGCTGTTTATGCCCTTAAAAATACTGCTTTTGTATCAAGATCACTTACTCAGATGAAAATTGCAGTTGAGCCAAATGCGCATAAACATTATTTTTTATAATGAGTTGTGTGTTCCTTCTTCCACAAGGGCGCCTTTATCCATCACAAGAATGCGATCTGCTTTTAAAATTGTTGCCAAACGATGTGCAATGACTAGGATTTAGGATTTTGCATCAATCCTTCTAAGGTATCTTGCACTAACTTTTCACTGTTTGCATCTAAAGAAAATGTTGCTTCATCAAGCAGCAACATTTTGATTTATAATAATAATTCATTATTTTATAGGTTGAATGAGAATCCCGAATACCGTAAGATTCTCTCATTTCAAACCTGTTCCATGGTGAACCAACCAAAACCATGTCTTTTGCACGTACCAAGCGGAGAGAGCCCGCGTGAATAAAAAACTATTAAGAAAGAACTTAAAATGCCTATAATAAATTATCTCAAGTGCCAAGGGCTGTAGCAACATCCACGAGTTGGCAAATATAATGACGGTGCCAGCTTGCAACAAGAGGGCTGCATTTCTTAAAAAATGCGTTGTTTTTGCCCCCCAGAAAGCATAGTACCACGTTCTTCTACTTGCGTATCCAAGCCATCTGGTAAAGCTTGAATAAATTCAAATGCATTGGCAGCTTTAGAAGTGGCCAAAATTTCCTCTCCATGGGTATGTTCAGTTCCAAAAAAAGAAGAAAAGTTTACAATTATTTTATTTCAAGTCTTTATACTCTAGGGAAGAAAGGATTTATGCATATATTCAAAATGATTTTTGAATTTAAAAACGCAACCACAATGATTTATAAGTGTTTAAGACCCATCTGTTTATGTCGGATGCGTTTTTGAATTAATATTTAAAGTGCACTCTTTGATAGGATAAAAAACTCATCGTTTGCAATCGATTTGTTTAAAACCCTTGTTCCCCATAAAAAGGAGGCTTTTACATGCCAATATTACCAAAACGATTTTTGAATTTAGAAAGACGACCACCACGATCTACGAGTGTTTGGGAGCCACCTGTCCATGCCGGATGCGTTCTTGGATCAATATCTAGATTAAGAGTATCGCCTTCTTTTCCCCAAGTAGAGCGCGTCGTATATTGGGTTCCATCCGTCATAACAACGGTAATTTTATGATAGTTGGGGTGAATATTCGCTTTCATGCGTCAAACCTTTTGCGTTTATAGAATGAAATAGCACTTGCTTGTTTTTTTAAGTGCACTTCCTTTGTCTTTTTGATACATTGATTTAAAGTATTTATTCCTATAACTGAGCACGCATCAAAAAACAAGTGTTCAAGATACATCATTGTATCAAGTGTTACAAATCCAATACAGTGAGCAAAATTTTATGACATTACGTTCTCGTTCAGAAAAATCGACAAAGTCTTCCCCTAAAAAATCTTCATTCTCTTCGCTTGCAATTTTTGTTCCTTATCTTTTGCGCTATCGTTGGTTGTTTATCTTTGCTTTTCTAGCGTTATCTGTTGCTGCTCTAGTCACATTAGCTTTGCCTGTGGCTATCCGCCAAATGTTTGATCATGGGTTTTCTACTTCAAGCCATGGACATATCAATTTTTACTTTGGAATTTTGTTTATCTTAGCCTTGTTTCTCGCATTTGCTTCAGCAGCCCGTTATTACTGTGTTATCACCTTAGGAGAACGGATTGTTGCCGATTTACGGCGTGATGTGTTTGTCCATATTATGAAACTTTCTCCTGCTTTTTTTGATCGATCACATTCAGGAGAGATTGTTTCAAGGCTTCTAACAGATACCACACAAATAAAATTAGCTGTGGGCTCTACCGCCTCTACCGCATTGCGTCAGCTGATTATCGTGATCGGAGCCGTCGTAATGATGGTGATCACCAATGCTAAATTGTCTTTGTTGGTTTTAGCAGCTATTCCTGTTGTGGCCATTCCCTTGGTAGTCTTTGGACGTAAAGTTCGCTCTCGTACCCGCGCGGCGCAAGATCGTCTCGCAGATGCCAATGCTGTTGCTACAGAGCAGGTAAGTGCTATTCGCACTGTGCAAGCTTTTACCGCTGAAAAACGCGTTACAATACGTTTTTCACAATTGATAGAACGTGCTTTTCAAACAGCACGTGCTTCTGTAATCTTGCGCTCCTTTTTTACGGGGTTTGCAATTTTTTTGGTTTTTAGCAGTGTGGTTGCTGTTTTATGGATCGGATCGCGCGATGTTTTGAATGGAACGATGACAGGAGGGACATTAGGGCAATTTGTCCTTTATGCGGTTTTTGGAGCTTCTACTTTTGCGCAATTATCGGAATTGGGAGCAGAATTAATCCAAGCAGCAGGTGCTGCTGAGCGGCTTGCCGAATTGTTACAAGAACAACCTACTATTGTAGCACCTAAAAATCCTTTATCATTGGCGCAACCTGTTCGAGGTGAACTTGTTTTTGATCAAGTTGATTTTACCTATCCTTCTAGACCACAAGAGAAGGTTTTACGCTCGCTTTCATTTTCTGTAAAAGCAGGCGAAACGGTTGCTTTTGTTGGGGCTTCTGGAGCAGGAAAAAGCAGCATTTTTTCTTTGATCCTTCGTTTTTATGATCCGACAAATGGAACAATTCGGTTGGATGGCATGGAAATTAATCGCCTTTCTTTACAAGATTTACGCAGTGCAATTTCCTATGTTCCACAAGATGTTGCCATTTTTGATGGAACATTGCGTGATAATATTATTTTTGGAACTGAAAATACCCATGAAGAGGAAATCCTTGCTGCCGCTAAAGCGGCTAATGCACTTGAATTTATTCAAGCTTTACCAGATGGCTTGGATACGCAAGTAGGAGAACGCGGTACCATGCTTTCTGGGGGACAAAAACAACGCATTGGTATTGCGCGGGCAATTTTAAGAAATGCACCCCTGTTGCTGCTTGATGAAGCAACATCTGCTTTAGATGCAAACAGTGAAAAGTTGGTGCAAGACGCCTTAGAAGGGTTGATGCAAAACCGCACAACCTTGGTCATTGCACATCGTTTGGCAACAATTTTAAAAGCAGATCGCATTCTTGTGATGGATAAAGGCGCCCTTGTGGAAGAAGGAACCCATGCCGAACTTGTGGCAAAAAATGGCGTTTATGCTTACCTCGCAAAATTGCAATTTTCACCCGAATAAGTAATCTTGATACAAGAGCAATATCTTTAAGGGCATAAACAGCACTTTTTTCAGACAGGCTTATCAATTTAAATCTCTCATGGAAAAAAGAAAAGCAAGCATTGAGATGTTTTTCTTTTTTAACGGGCTGTTCTTTTTTCTGCGCAAGATGGAGTATTTTTATAAAGACACTTCTGTGTACAGAATATAAAATAATACCCAGTTAAATCTCTATGGGCTATTAAGATGTGCAAGGAGTTCTCTTCATAACAGCACTGTCACGTTGGTTTATAAGGACAATTCATTGTTTTTCATGAAAGATCATGAATACCATAGGATTTTCTCATGTCAAACCCTCATAGTGAGTCAAACAAAATCTCTTGGCTTGCTCATCACAAGCAGAGTTGGCGTGTGGAGTGAAACGGTACAAGAAAGGAATAAAATACCTCTCTTGCCCCTTTACGTTCTAAGGGCTGTCAAAACATTGGGGCGCTGACAAAAGAGTATACGCTGGCAAAGAGTATAATGGTGCTCGCTTGCTGAAACCCTTATGCGGCTCACTTGATAGGCTCTAGGGACACAAGCACTACCCTAAAGACTGACCACACTCTTTAAAAAAACTGAATATGAAAATTTTTTCATGCCCTCTCTCACCGCTCTAAACAATAGTGCTTACCGAAAATCATGACAAATTGTAATTCACAAATACGCTTCTCTCTATTGCAAGAATATCCTTTTATTCTCTTTCAAACACACGAACACTTTTTGAATATTGTTTGCAGATTCATATTATTGAAAAAGAGCAAAGACTTTTTTAGCACTTTTGGGCTTCTTATAACTTTGTGAGAGCACATGAGCAACAGCTTTTATAATAAACCGGCTTTTGGCAAAATTGTAAAATTTTATCAAATTTATTGTTTGTAAATATCACCACGATCACTGTTCTGCTCTTGCAGACACCGCAACCTCAAAACACCGTTCTCTTTGCTCATAAATTGTCTCTCCAGCCCTCTCTTTCAGGCATAGCCCATAAAAATAAGGATAGAGTACTTCGATTGAACACCGTCTTCTTACCCCCTCCAAGCCCCATATATTTTACAGCCCTCAACTTTATAGCACCCCCTATCATGCTTTAAGAAGGCACATTAACGATGATAAGAACATATACAAAGAGGATATATCTTTAGGGTCTTTATGTTTTAAAGCTTGCACGAAATCATAATTTTTTGTATAGCGAGCTAAGCGTATGCAGAACGGACACCCTAACCATTTCAAACCATTCAGCTGTTTCAGGAACAGATAAGCCAAGTTTTACGATTATATCTTCAACCACGAATTCACCGAAGTACGGAGGATTTTCATCATTTTTTAGCGCTCCCTCTTCAGTGATCCTCTCGATAATTAACTCATTCAGCATCTATACCAGCAAAGCGAAATATTACGTGCTAATTTTCCTTTACATTCATTAGCCAAGCCCCCTCAAAATGACCTTTTAGTGAATAGAGCTAAAAGGATAAGTCTTCAAAACCATTTGGTGAGATAGCTATATCAAGAGCACCTAAAATACGCCTTAGTTTCTAAGATAGGCAACTTCCCCCCTTTATCGTATCAGTCTTGTAGAACTTTAAACCCTTTATCTTCAAATCAAAAAATCATAATTGGATTATATTGCATAAAGATGCTTTTTCTCATTTTTCCATTTAACACACGATAAGTTACCATTTAGGCACGATGAGAAGCTTTCCCCTTATATCATGATTTCAGAACCGCATGAGAAGAATAAAAGATGATGTGGCTTAATAAGAGAGTTTGTTCATAAGCCGTTTTGCTGTCTTAAGGTTAAGGATGCCGTTAGGCGCACCGCCCTTGTAAAGGGTTGCCTTGAGGCTTAAGGACCCAAGGCTTGTTAGTCCCTTCATTAAAAGCGGGTTTGATGTTATGATTTTGGAGAGCGATTATTAAGAATTTGAGAGGCAGACAGCCTCTCATTTTTATTTGTATGCAAACGAATTGCACTCTATTTATTCAGGGAGAATAAGAACATACCCAGGAGGTGCTAAACGGAACAAGAGAGCGTCGTAACCCCACATAGCATACATGCAGCAAATAGAAAAAACGCCTTCACCAATTGCTAAGATTAATGTGAGCGATATACCGGCTTCATCTGCTGTTGCTTCGCGGCGTTGTAAGTAGTATCCGACAAAAAAGAAAAAGCACGCTAATCCACTCGCACCCGAAAAGAAGCTTAGTATGGCATGAACCGGTCCACGTATGTTGAACAGGATAAGAAAAATTGTGAAAGTAAATACTGCAAAGATCCCTTCGAATACCCCACGCACCATATTGCACAATTTTCGCATCATAATTGCAGAAAAGCTCTGTTCTGCGTATCGATTTTTTCTTTTGATGCTTGTATTCTTAGAAGATATACTGTTATTTTTAGAAGATATACCGTCCACAACTCCCCCGTTTTAAGCCAAGATGCTATGAAGTTAGACATTTGTAATTATATCATCAAAAAATACAAGAAAAATTTATCCATTTTAACGAAAAAATAGGTGTTTTATTGAGGTGCAAATCTATTTTCTTTCGCAAGAGTTATTCAATTCGTTCGCCAATAGAAAAACTACCCCCATTGAAGAGGAAGCTATCCTGACGCAGAAAAGCTTCATAAGCTGTATTCCAATCCGCTCAGAAATCGCAACTCTCTAATCTACCCGCTTAATCCACCTTTGAAACTGCAATCAAATAAATTCTGCTGATGACAAGTAATGATAACATGAAAAAGAAAAAATATCATAATATCAAACTCTTCAATACAGTATGAGCTTTATGATTTTCACTCAAAAAGCAAGTGCCCACCCATGAACGACACCATACTAAAGTGCTGTGCACTCACAAATTTCCTAGCATTATCTCCCCTTCTCGAAATTGCACCTCTCCCGCAATCTTATCTCTCGATAGCACCCATTAAAGACTTTTAAAAGGTCCAAGGAAAAAACTCTCTGAGAAAGCTTTCAAGCCTAAAATGCCCCCGCCATTCTTATCATGATGAGGGCACCTAAAATCACGCAGAAATATGAAAAATCTCTCCGCATTTAAGAACAGAGCTTGTGCTTCAATCGCACGCTTTTTCTTGTTCTTTTGTCCATTGTCCCAAAGCCGCAAGATGGTTCATCCGAGCGCGATGACGAAATGCCTTCTGTGCAACAGCAATATTTTCATCTTTTCCTGCCCATGCTTTTAAGGCAGCTGCTTGCAATGCGCGTCCATAGGAAAAGGTCAATTTCCAAGGCAATACGCCCAAAGAATTCATAGCAGATAAATGCGCCGTTGCTTCCTGATCAGACTGCCCTCCAGAAAGAAAAGCAATTCCGGGAACAGCGGCAGGAACAGTCTGTTTAAGCACTTGGACGGTCTTTTCAGCAACTTCTTCAACAGAAGCCTTGCGAGCATCCTTTCCATCAATCACCATATTGGGCTTTAAAATCATCCCCTCCAAAAGAACACGAGCTTCAAACAATTCTTTAAAGACAGCTTGCAAAACAGTGCGTGTCACCTCAAAGCAGCGTGTGATTGAATGCCCACACGATGATCCATCCATCAACACTTCCGGCTCAACAATGGGCACAATATTGAACTCCTGACATAAGGCAGCATAGCGTGCAAGAGCTTGTGCATTTTGTCTTATGGCGCCTCTTGTTGGCAAAGTGTGTTCATCAATAGCAATTACCGCACGCCATTTAGCAAAACGTGCTCCCAAAGCATAATAATCTTTTAGCCGCTCACGAAGACCATCCAACCCTTCGGTAATTGTCTCTTGGGGAAAAGCCGCCAAGGGTTTTGCACCGGTATCAACTTTAATGCCTGGCAAAGCGCCTGAATCCCGAATAAGATCCGTCAACATTTTCCCAGTTGATGCTTTTTGCCGAATGGTTTCATCAAATAAAATAACCCCAGAGATGGCGTTTTCCATCGCTTCTTTTGTACTAAAAAGCATTTCACGATAAGCACGGCGCTTATCTTCATTGGATTCAACACCAATGCTTTCAAAACGCTTTCCAATGGTCGCCGTACTTTCATCTGCCGCCAAAATACCTTTACCCGCATGCACCAAAGCAAGTGCAATATCTTCAAGCCGTTCATTCATAAAAAAATTCCTCTTTATTTTGTCTTAATTTCTAAAAATGCGCAACACTATCAAAAACACTCTACACGACTGTATAATTTTTCTTTAACCTTCCCCTCCAAAGAAGCCCTTTAAGCCTGCATGAGGGCAAGAATACCAGGAAGAGTCTTTCCTTCCATCCATTCCAAAAAAGCTCCTCCAGCAGTTGAGAGATAAGTAAAATCATTGGCAACACCGGCATGATTAAGGGCAAAAACCGTATCGCCCCCTCCGGCAATTGAAACCAATTTTCCTTTTTGACTACGTTCTGCTGCATGGCGTGCCACGGCAATCGTTCCTTTATCAAAGGGAGGCATCTCAAAAACACCAAGGGGTCCATTCCACACGAGGGTAGCAGCTTCATCAATTGCAGTATTGATATGCGCAATAGAGCGCGTCCCAATATCCAATATCATGCCATCTTGTGGAATATCTTCAATGTCATAAAGACGATGCGGTGCATCTTTTTCAAAACGAAATCCA
Organism: Bartonella sp. AA9NXGY; assembly: GCF_042196845.1. Taxonomy (NCBI): domain Bacteria; kingdom Pseudomonadati; phylum Pseudomonadota; class Alphaproteobacteria; order Hyphomicrobiales; family Bartonellaceae; genus Bartonella; species Bartonella sp. AA9NXGY. The sequence goes on along the minus strand of NZ_JBHIRB010000005.1, from coordinate 81,159 downwards.
ACGACAGCATCCTGAGGGAGCAGAAGCGTACAGTGACACTCTTGCGCTTTTTTAATAATTTTTTTTATCGTTTCCATCAATGCATGTTCACACAGAGACTTTCCTACATGGATACCTTGCGCAGCTAAAAAACTGTTAGCCATCCCCCCACCAATAATTAAGGAGTCAACTTTTTCCACCAAATGATTGAGCACAAAAAGCTTACTAGAAACCTTTGCTCCTCCCACAAGGGCAACCACAGGACGTGCTGGATTGCCAAGTCCTTTTTCTAATGCCTGCAATTCACCTTGCAAAGAGCGTCCTGCATAAGAAGGCAACAAATGCGTTATTCCCTCCACCGAAGCATGGGCACGATGAGAAACTGAAAAAGCATCATTAACATAGAGATCTCCATTATGAGCCAAAGCTTCTGCAAAAGAACAATCATTCTTTTCTTCACCAGCATAAAAACGAACATTTTCAAGCAGTAAAACACCACCATTTTGTAATGACTCAACTGCAACCTGCACCGCCGAACCGATACAGTCAGGAGCAAAAGCAACCGGCTGATTAATGATCTTTTCCAGCACTTGCACAACAGGACGGAGTGAAAACTCTTGCTCTACCTTTCCTTTGGGGCGACCACAATGAGAAAGCAGAATAAGTTTAGCACCACGCTTTTGCAGCTCAACGAGTGTCTCTTTATGTCGTACAAGACGCGTCTCATCGCATACCTTACCTTGCGCCATAGGAACATTAAAATCTACGCGCACCAGAACACGTTTACCCAAAACATCAACATCATCAAGTGTACGAAACCCCATCACTGCTTCCTCTTCACTTTCCATTGTTTCAAATAAAAACGCATCCAACAACCCTGCCCACTTTTCTTTCCACTTATCCCCCCCTCTTTGCTTTTACAAGAGATCCACGACAGCCCATCTCTCACCCTCTGTTTGAAAAGCCAAAGCTTTTATCGTCAAATGTACAAAAGCCCACCATTGCTCTTAATCTTCATATTCCATTGTGGCAAACAAATGCATTGGCTCAACTTGATCTCTATTAAAGCTTCCTTTTACTTCTAGGAAAAAGAGTTTACATCTCCTGTTTTCTAACGTTTTCTCAAAGGGTATCTCGTTCAGATCTTACTTTTTAAAGTTTACTCTTTCATTCATCTTTTAAAAGCACGTATTGACACAGTATTAAAACAAAATACATCATCAATGTTTCAATAGCCTCTTCTCTCTAGCCGCATGAGAACAACAGCCTCTATCTGTTTTTCTCAAAATTGCACAAAAATGAGACTTTTCCCTATAAAAAGAGGACCCTGAGGTCCTCTTATATTGTCTTAGCAAAAGCCACAGCCGTATCACTCATACGGTTAGAAAAGCCCCATTCATTATCATACCAAACCAGAACGCGACAGAGCTTACCATCAATCACTTTGGTTTGATCATTGTGGAAAATAGCTGAATGAGGATTATGATTAAAATCACAACTCACGAGTTTCTCTTCTGTAGTGTCCAAAACACCCTTCAAAGAACCTTGTGCAGCAGTAGCAATAGCTGTATTAATTTCTTCGATTGTTGTGGAACGCTTAGCGATAAATGTCAAATCAACCACAGAAACATTAGGGGTCGGAACACGAATCGATACACCATCAAGCAATCCCTTTAATTCTGGCAAGACCAATCCCACAGCTTTTGCCGCTCCTGTTGAGGTAGGAATCATAGAAAGAGCTGCCGCACGTGCACGATAAAGGTCCCGATGCATTGTATCCAACACAGGTTGATCACCCGTATAAGAATGGATTGTTGTCATAAAGCCCTTTTCAATGCCCACCGTGTTGTGTAAAACTTGTGCAACAGGCGCCAAACAATTGGTTGTACAAGAAGCATTTGAAACAACGCGATGCTCGCTGCTTAAAGATTGATGATTAACCCCATAGACGACCGTAAGATCTGCTCCTTCAGAAGGCGCAGAAATAAGAACACGCTTTGCCCCCGCATCTAAATGAGCACTTGCTTTATCACGCGCAGTAAAAATACCCGTACATTCCAAAGCAATATCGATATCCAAATCTTTCCAAGGCAATTGAGCAGGATCACGCTCTGCGCATACCTTTATTAAACCACCTCCCACATCAATAGCATCCCCTACCACCTTAACGATCCCAGGAAAACGCCCATGAACTGAATCATAGCGTAATAAATGGGCATTTGTTTCCACCGATCCCAAATCATTAATTGCAACCACTTCAACATCTTGTCGTCCACTTTCCACAAGTGCACGTAAAATATTGCGACCAATACGACCAAACCCATTAATTGCAACACGAACTGTCATTTCACATGTTTCCTCATCAATTTTTAAAAGCACAACATTTAAAACACAATAAATGGGTATTTCACCAATCCAAAATCATTAATTCCCACAATGTCAATATCTTGATCACTCACTCACTTATCCACAATAATGCACAAGATCATCCACAACACTGCACAGAATATGATGCCCTAAAACCACCCCATTCATGACAACACAAGCTGTCACTTTGTCTTTTCCTCTTTGATCTTTTCAAGCTCTTTTTCAACGGTGGCAACAACATTTTCCCAAGTAATACCAAAATGCGCATAAAGGGCATCAATTGTTCCACTTGCCCCAAAGCCCTCCATACCAATAAACACACCATCACAGCCAATAAAACGATCCCATCCTTGGGCGACAGCAGCTTCAATGGCAATTTTAATCGGTGCATCTCCAATGAGAGCACGCTGATAGGAGAGAGATTGTTGAGAAAAAAGTTCAAAACAAGGCACAGAAACCACACGCGTTGGGATGCCTTTTTCTTCTAACACCGCATGTGCCTCCACTGCAATTTGCAATTCTGAACCAGAAGCAAACAGCGTCACTTGTGCATCATCGCTAGCTGTTAGGAATTCATAAGCACCAAGCATACAGAGATTTTCTTCTTCATACTCTTGACGCAAAAGCGGTAGATTTTGTCGACTTAAAGCCAAGGTAGAAGGCGTCCCGCATGCTTTCAAAGCCAATTGCCAACACTCAACTGTCTCCATAGCATCGGCAGGACGGAACACAAAATGATTAGGCATTGCACGCAGGCAAGCCAAATGCTCTACGGGTTGATGGGTCGGACCATCTTCACCAAGACCAATAGAATCATGAGTCATGACATAAATCACCCGCAACCCCATGAGAGAAGACAAACGCATAGCAGGACGCATATAGTCAGAAAAGCATAAAAAGGTTCCCCCATAAGGAATAAAGCCGCCATAAAGGGCAAGACCATTCATCACAGCTCCCATTGCATGTTCGCGAATTCCATAATGCAGATAGCGCCCTGAAAAATCTTCAGCAGAGATACTTTTCATCTGGCTGCTTTTTGTATTATTAGATCCGGTTAAATCAGCCGAACCACCAATAGTCTCAACAACGACTTCATTGATCACTTCAAGAGCCATTTCCGAAGCTTTACGCGTAGCAACAACGGGGCGCTCTTCAACCAATTTCTGTTTATAAGTATCAATAGCGCCATCAAATCCGCCCACGAGATCGCCCCGCATCAATCTTTCAAACTCCACACGCTCTGAGACAGGAAGATCAGCAAATTTTTCTTCCCATTTTTGGCGTTTTTTAGCAGCATTGAGACTAGCCAAGCGCCAATTATCGAGAATATCGGCTGGAATAACGAAAGGCTCAGCATCCCACCCTAACGCGATACGGGTTTCAGTGATTTCTCGTGCGCCCAAAGGGGCTCCGTGAACTTTATTGGTACCCGCTTTATTGGGTGCTCCAAAGCCAATTGTTGTTTTACAAGCGATCAAAGTTGGTTTATCGGAATTTTGTGCCGCCTCAATAGCCCGCGCAATTGCTGCTTGATCATGCCCATTGACTTTATGTGTCTCCCAACCAGATGCCTTAAAACGCGCAATCTGATCTGTACTGTCAGCAAGGGAAATCTCTCCATCGATAGAAATATTATTATCGTCCCACAACACAATAAGCTTATTGAGTTTCAAATGACCGGCAAGGGAAAGTGCTTCTTGAGATATCCCTTCCATAAGGCATCCATCGCCTACCAACGCATAAGTGTAATGGTTGATAAGATCACCAAAACGGGCATTTTGCAAACGCTCTCCAAGAGCCATCCCCACAGCATTAGCCAACCCTTGTCCGAGAGGACCAGTCGTTGTTTCGATTCCTGCCACATGCCCATATTCTGGATGCCCAGCAAGCTTTGCTCCTAATTGGCGAAAATTTTTGAGATCTTCAATGCCAATATCTTCATAACCAGAAAGATACAAGAGAGCATAAAGCAACATAGACCCATGTCCTGCTGATAACACAAAACGATCACGGTTAGGCCAGCGAGGTTTTTTGGGGTCATGAGCAAGGAATCTTGTATAAAGAACCGTAGCAATATCGGCGGCTCCCATTGGCAAGCCTGGATGACCAGAATTTGCTTTTTCAATCGCATCAATAGCAAGAAAACGGATAGCATTGGCCATCTGATTCTGTTGGTGGGTGTTTGTCATGAATAATCGACCATTTCGTTAAATACGTTATTCTGTTGCTTTTTCCGTATTCTCTTAAAGTTCTCAAGAAATACTATTTTCTAATCCTTAGCGTGAGACTTTTTGCCACCACTTCAATAATATTAATAACATTCCCCTCACGCGTTCTGTATATCCATGTCATTTATGCCAATACGCGCAAAAAATCCAGCTTTTAATTTATATCTATCCCCTGCTTTGCTTGCTAAAATATCCTATATCCTTAAAAATAAAATGCACACAATACAAGAGTGAAAGTGATTCGTTTTTGCATAACACATTGATAAAGGATACAATTACCCAAAGGATAAAGGCAATGAACCAAGAGACTACAGTTCTACAAGATGCTTTAGAGCACCTAGAAAAGGCACTTAGAACTTTAGAGATCACCATAATAAACCGCAATGCCGTTATTGATAAAAATAACGAATGGGAAGAAGAAATCCAACGAATGAATGCTGACCGCAGCCATCTTGCCCAAGCGCTTGACAAAGCTGAAGCCCAAATTGAACGCTTAGAGTCCGTAAACAAAGAAGTTTCCAAACGTCTTATTAAAGCAATGGAAACAATTCGTGTTGTCATTGATAGATAAAGGTTTGAATGTATGGAAACTGTTTCCGTTACCATTGATGGTAAAGTTTATCGCATGGCTTGTGACAAAGGACAAGAACGTCGTCTTATTGCGCTTGCTGCTCAATTGGATCAATATATCACACATTTAAAGAACAATTTTGGTGAAATTGGCGACCATCGTTTATCGGTTATGGCTGGCATAATGATTATTGATGAAATGGAAGAAATAAAACGAGAAAATAAAAAATTACAAGAAGACTACAATACTCTTTTACGACTCCACAACGAAAGAGACCGCACCATGGGGAAAATTATGCGTGACACCACACAACGCATTGAAAATCTCACCAACCAATTGCTCAAAGATGATCAAAACTGCACAAACCTTCAAGAACAAGAACAGGAAGATTTCTAAAAATTACATCAGCGCGTAATAAACCAGAGATTTGACTTGTCCGCCACATCTCACAGGATAAAAATTCTTAAACCCACGCCAGTCTGTAAACAGTCTGGTTTCTTATAGGAAGGATTCCAGCTACTCACGACTTATAGGATTAACTTAAACCTCAACAAGAAAGCCCTACCCTGAATATTTCACCTCCGCACAAACGCTTCCTATATCAAGGAGACTGCCTTATATCACCACATTTCAAATGAGATGTCTTTTAACCGCGCAATAAGATAACAAAATCAACATCATTGTAAAAAAATCATATAAATGACAACAGCAACAAACAAATAAAGCACCCTTCGAAAAAAAGAGCTATATTCATGTTCCCTATGAATGCATGCCCAAAAATCCTTGCCCCTTAGATAATATCAAGCAGATTCAATATATATTAAAAAATAACCTTATCTATTATACCGTAAAACACCGCTATTTGATACTATAAGCACCATGGAGTCTTTGCACCTGAGATGTCCATCCGATGAAACCCACCGAAAAGAACCGTATCATTTATAAACCAGCGTGAATTAAGTATTTTCATCCTTTAGAGCAAGAAAAAAGTCAAAACCGAAGAGTATGTTAATCTCATACAACCTCAAACATCATAAACAACAATAATAGCTCTTGAAAACATCCTCTACCGCTATTTTTATCCTTATAACAAATAATCCATATTTCTCTCCCCACCCCTCAAAATCTCCAAGCTTAATAAAAGAAAGAGCAAGTCGGCATCATCATTATAGTCAGCCCTCAATATTGCGATAGCCCCCTTGGCTCGTAAAACGATTCATAAGAGGGACGCCTTTCTTGTACAGCTTTTTCCCATAAAACCCACCGGCTTGTGATGTACAAACAAAGAGTTATGATTAACAAAACATAAATAAATTGAAGAGAATTTTACGGAATTCGGGGTTCTAATTCAAGTTTAATAACGATAAATTATCATTATAAATCAATATGTTGCAAATGCTTCGACAAAGCATATTTTAAAAACACATTCACCCATCACTTTTTCTCATAACATACCAGTACGATTTTTTAGGCACATAATTTTAATTTTATTCAATTCTGTTTGCAAAAGTTTAAAATGGGAAAAATTTCAAGGCTCTCATTCAAAAAGAAAAAGAATAAATTCTCATTATCAATGAACATCTGGCTCGTATAAACATCAATAAAGCAATCCCCAATATGCCTTAATGAAATAAAAGGGGGGCTCCCATTAAATGCCCTACCGTAAAAGCAGCTTCCTCAAAACTAAAACAAAATCAACAGACAACATCACCGCATCTGCTCCCATCCCCAAACTGGACAACCTAACGCAATACCTTGCTATCTTACGATAAGAGATAAAAGAATAATGGGTTCTATGGAGGCATTCACAAGAAGCGCACACCCGTTGTTTTTAAAGCCTGTTCAAAGGCGCATGAAAAAACACCATACGTAAACGGCTCAAATCCCTTTCGTTCCATCTTGAGAGACAGAAGCAATACGCAAGAGATTTGTCGCACCGGGCGTTCCAAGAGGAACACCGGCTGTTACAAGGAAACGATCCCCTCCTTGGCAAAAGCCTTCCTGAAATGCAATGGCTGCTGCTCGATCAACCATATCTTCTAAATTGCGAGCATCTTGCGTGACCACACAATGAAGCCCCCAAACGAGAGCCAAACGCCTTGCTGTTTCCACAATGGGCGATAAAGCAATAATCGGTCTATTAGGGCGTTCACGAGAGGCGCGCACCCCCGTTGTTCCTGAAGCCGTATAGGCAACGATAGCGGATAGAGCAAGTGTTTCAGCAATCTGACGCGCAGCAAGAGAAATCGCATCCGTTCCTGTTGATTCTGGTGCTGGATGTTGTGCTCCAACCTGAGCGGCATAAGTGTGATCCTGTTCGATTTGTCGCGCGATTCGGTCCATCATAAGCACAGCTTCTTCAGGATAGCGACCAGAAGCAGATTCAGCAGACAACATCACCGCATCTGTTCCTGCATAAACTGCTGTAGCAACATCCGACACTTCTGCGCGTGTCGGAACAGGAGATGTAATCATTGATTCAAGCATCTGTGTTGCCACCACAACAGGCTTTCCTGCTAAACGACAAGCTTTTATGAGCTCCATCTGAAGTGCAGGGACCTTTTCCAAAGGCATTTCCACTCCGAGATCACCCCGTGCAATCATAATACCATCGGATACCTCAATAATTTTCTCTATATGCTCCAAGGCTTGAGGCTTTTCGATTTTAGCCATCAAAGACACTTTACTTTTCGTCAACTGACGCACCGCCATAATATCTTCTGGACGTTGAATAAAAGAAAGAGCAACCCAATCAACAGGCTGCTGTAAAAGAGCCTGAAGATCCTCCTTATCTTTTGACGTCATCGAATCAAAAGGCAAAATTGTATCGGGAAAACTGACACCCTTTCGATCAGAAATACGGGTACCAGCAACCACGCGACACTGTACAAAGTGATCATCACAAACTTGCGCACGCAGTTCCACCCTTCCATCATCAATCAACAACCGGTCCCCTGGTTTAACAGCCGAAAATACATCCTCATGAGGGAAAAAAACACGCTGTGCATCACCAAGAACATCGCGATTATCTAACGTAAAGCTTTGCCCAACACGCAAATCTTCTTGCCCCTTAGCAAAACGCCCCACACGCAGTTTTGGCCCCTGAAGATCCACCAAAATACCAATGGGGCGTCGAACTGTTTTTTCAACTTCTCGTATAGATTTGACCAAATCACACAGCATATCACGATCAGTATGGCTCATATTAAGACGAAAAACGTCTGCCCCTGCCCTAAAAAGCTTTTCAATCATCAAACGAGAAAAAGAAGAAGGACCAAGAGTCGCAATAATTTTTACTTTACGTGCACGTTTCACGGTGGAGAATTTCCTGAAAGAGAAGGTATAACTGAATTGTTTAACAAAGACTCATCCGTCAACTGTACCATCCAACTGGTTTGATTTCCGGTATCGATCTCTTTAAATTCAGCCTTTTGATATCCTCGAGGGAAACAATCATGAACCCCTTGAATGGTAAATTGGCTATCTTGTACACACATGGTCACAGAGCCTGCCCAGTTCCCTTTTTTTTGTGCCCCTTCCGCATAAAAATAATAAAACCGTGAAGCAAGAGGCCCCTCAATTAAAGTTTTACATTCCGTCACTGGTACCGTCCACCAGCCTTCGCTCACCCACCCTGAAAATGTACGATATCCAAGAGCAACCCCTACAGACTGTTGGGTTGTATTACAAACTCTAAAGTCAGCTTTTGCAAAAACAACAAGGGGAAACAAGAGCAAAATGCTCAAGAGAAAAACTTTTAATCCTTTCTGAAACACCCAATATCGCTTTTTTAAAATCACAAAACTTCCTCTATAATGCCAAATTCTCAAAACAAATTACACATTTCTTTTTTTAAAGCTTTTCAAATCTAAAACGTATATTTTTATATTTTTCTTTTTATAGCCCTTTTATCAATGCATATATCTTAAAAATTTTACAAAATATTTAAAGTCAATTTGTAAAAAAGCTGTGTAGCTTGATTTACTTTTTGTTTTCAAGCTTTTTTAACATAAATTCGTCGTCGAAAAACAACTTAAAATATATAACTTGGAGAAAAATACAATGAACGATACAGTAACCGATCAAACACACGCTATATCCGTAAACCAATTACGCTCTTTTATCGAACGTATTGAACGACTAGAAGAAGAGAAAAAAACCATTTCTGATGATATTAAAGACGTTTACACTGAACTTAAAGGCTCTGGTTTTGATAGTAAAGCTGTTCGAAGCATTATACGGCTGCGTAAAAAAGAAGAGCATGAAAGAATGGAAGAAGAAGCAATCATTGAACTTTATAAAAATGCGCTTGGTATGAATTAAAACCATTGATAACATTGGAAATTTTCTTAAGAAAAGAAAATACAAAAAACAAATGGCAAAAAATAAATGAATGTATAAAAATTTCACCCAACAATAAGCCGTTTGTGTAACTTGTAACGAGACTATCGGTCACAGAATACACAATATTGCAACAGCCCTCACATTTAAAAGGATTTATACAGAGAATTTTTATTCTTATTCTTCAATCATTGTTTATCCACATAAACCCTCACTTGTATGCCAACCCAGTTTGTGATGTGCAAGAGAGGTGTTTTTTATGATTAAACATCTATAAATTTGAAGTGAGAAAGTCTTCCGATATTGAGGACTCTCTTCAAATTGAAAAAAATGAATTATGATGATAAATCAATTTATTATCTACGAAAAGAAACATATGAAAGCGGTCAGCAGTTGAAACCCGCTAAACGAGAGTCTGAACCGTTTACAAAAGAAGAGGTGGTTAAGGATCTTCGTCTTTTAGGATAGGGAAAAGTGCAGCATATTTACACATTTGATAAAAAGACCCTTAACAAAACTTTATTGGAATCTATTAACGGACTCATAAAGATCATTGATTCGAGAGGTTAGAATGTGATCTCTCCATTTTCCAGAAATCATCAAATAGTCTTTGGCATAGCCCTCTTTTTCAAAATGAAGGCGTTTTAATAAACGTTCGCTTTTTATGTTCTCAGGTCTATAATTTGCCATCACTCTATGCAGATGATAAACATGAAAGATATGGCGTATTAGAGCCGATAAACTCTCAAACATGAGACCTTTGCCTTGTTGTTTTTCATCAAGAGAAAAACCAAGATGACAGGCTTGAAAAACACCCCGAACCACATTTGTAAAATTCACAACACCGATGACTGTGTTTTCATTTTTTAATCGTACAGCATATCGGTATGCTTGTCCCTGTGCGCTTTCATAAGCAAATGCATTGGCTCGTGTTTCCCAAGCTGTTAGGCTGTGGTAACCATCAGATCTAACAGGTTCAAAAGGACGCAGATGATTCGCATTACGGAGGAAATAAGAAGACAGTTCAGCTGCATCTTCTAAACCGATCAATGTGGAAATTGTTCGCTTTGTTTTAATTGCCATCATTTTCTCCTCCTAGACAATGTCACAATAACACGTTGATTTATCTTAACAAATCATCATTTTTAAACTCAAATCATAATGTCGAATACAGTAAGCTTTTCTCATCACAACACTTCTTACGTTAGAATCAATGAGGATCTTTTGCTTTTCCGTCATAAGTGGGGGTGGTATGTTTAAAGCATAAGGTAAAGACAGGGGAATATTTCTTATGAATGCTCTCAAGTTCTAAGGGGCGCTGTAGCAACATTGGGGACTGGCAAAGTATGCAAGGGAATTGGCGTACTTCCATATACGAAATTTTGAAAAAACTTACGGCAAAGATAGTTTTGTTTCTTTGCCTTGTAAGCTCAGAGCATGCTTGTTTTGCGCTACCATATCACTGCTCCCCCGTATACAAATCCCAATGACCATCGCCTTGAGATGCTATATGTTACAGTGCAATCTAAAAAGTCTCTGCCATAACTCGTCAACAACACTGTTCCCGCTAAATCAGCGACAAACTCTTGTAACAAATTAAAGAAAAGCGATGATGCAATACAAATCTTTTAAAGTTTTTTAGATATTATCGTGAACACGATTCCATTTCTTCGCGTAAAATTTCAAGTTCTAACCATTCTTCTTCTTTTTGTGTGCAAGTATTTTTCTTTTTTTCCAACGTTGTTGATAAACGCTCAAAACGCTCTTTATCACTGCGATAAAGGGCTGGATCAGAGAGTTCTTGCTCAATTTTTTTGATTTCGTCCTGTAAAACAGCAATTTCTTCAGGCAATTTTTCCAATGCATAAACCTGCTTATAAGACAATTTACTTCGTGTTTTTTTCTCTCGCCCTATCAAGCTATGATCTATTGATGTATCCTGTTTTGAAAGCTCTCCCACATGAGATTTTGAAGGTGTTTTACGTTGCGATAATTCTGTTTTTTTGCGTTGTAAACGAAGAGCATGCTGGTTTTGCGCCATCATATCACTATAGCCGCCCGCATACAAAATCCAATGACCATCACCTTGAGGTGCCAACATATGCGTTACAGTACGATCTAAAAAGTCTCTGTCATGGCTGACCAACAATACTGTCCCCGCAAAATCAGCAATAAATTCTTGCAACAAATCCAAAGTTTCCATATCCAAATCATTGGTCGGTTCATCAAGAATCAAAAAGTTTGCAGGACGAGAAAGAAGTCGTGCAAGCATGAGGCGTGCTCTTTCTCCCCCTGAAAATTCTTTAAGGGGAGTGCGAGCTTGTTCCGGTAAAAATAAAAAGTCTTTCATATAAGAAACGACATGCCGCTCCAGCCCATTGATCACAAGAGTATCACCTCTTCCTCCCGTTAAATAATGCGCTAAAGTTTCTTCTTCATTTAAAATACGTTGCTGATCAAGCAATGCCATAGAGAGGTTATAGCCATGCCTCACCGTTCCACTATCCACGGCTTCTTGCCCAATTAATGCAGAAAGGAGCGTTGTCTTTCCGATTCCATTGGGTCCTACCAAACCGATTCGATCACCCCGCTGAATGCGCAAAGAGAAATCTTTCACGATAATGCGATCACCATAGGATTTTGAAATTTTCTTTGCTTCAAGCACCAATTGCCCAGAATCATGACTTTTTGCTGCTGTCAAAAGTGCATTTCCTGGCTGCCCTTTATAGGTTTGATGACGCTGTCTTAAGTCTTTTAATTCGCCTAAGCGCCGTACATTACGCTTACGCCGTGCGCTCACGCCATAACGCAACCATTGCTCTTCACGAGCAATTTGGCGCCCCAATTTATGCTGTTCGATGGCTTCTTCTTCCAGTGCTTTATCACGCCAATTTTCAAACTCGGAAAAACGCTTTTCCAGTCTTTTGGTTGTGCCACGATCAAGCCATACCGTTGACCGTGTAACATTTTCTAAAAATCGTCGATCATGGGAAATCACCACAATCGCTGAACGCAAAGAAGCCAAAACAGCTTCCAGCCATTCAATAGTTGGTAAATCAAGATGATTGGTTGGTTCATCTAAGAACAAAATATCGGGTTTTGCAGCAATGGCCCGTAACAATGAAACACGCCGCTTTTCGCCTCCCGAAAGCGTTTCCAATTTTTCCGTCCCAGAAAACCCTAAATTTGTGCGAAGCGTATTAATCCACTGAACATCAGATATATCATCCAGCCCCGCTTCCATATAAGCGTTAATATCTTCAAATCCTGAACAATCCGGATTTTGTGAGACATAACGGAGCGTTACTCGCGGGTGGCGAAAAATTTCGCCACCATGAGGTTCTAATATTCCTGCGGCAATTTTTAATAAGGTCGACTTTCCACAACCATTACGGCCAACCAACGCAATACGCGCCCCCTGCTCAACCGATAAAGAAGCTTGATTGAGCAAAGGCGTTTTTCCAAAATTTAAGAAAATGCGGTCAAGCCGCAAAAGCGGCACCGCCATTAACGAACGCGGCGCGGACAAGGTGCTTTATACATCACCCCTCTTGCATCACGGTAAGCACACAATTGCCGTACAGGAACTCTCTGTCCACAAGGTGCTTGGTAAACATGCCCTCTACGACCACGATACGTGCACAATTGTGATACCTGTCTTTGTTGTTTTCTTTGATTTGCAGCTGCACCTGTTACTGTTCCAGCCAAAGCACCAAATGCTGCACCGGTAAGTGCTGCTCCAGGCGTACTTCCACCAATAGCAGTTCCAGCCAAAGCACCGATCGCCGCTCCTCCTACGCCGTAACGTGCAACGCGTTCATCGTTTGTAGTACAAGCGACTGAACTGAAACCAATGGCTGAAACAACGGCCACTTTAAAAATTGATTTTAACATATCAAAACCTTTCCTTCTCAAGATCAATACATATATCGTTTATGTCGGCACTTCATCACTAGGCCCCCCCCTGCCTTATTCAAAATATATTGGAAGAGCTTTATGGAATAGGTACAGACGCTAACAATATAGCTTTTCCAGAACCTAAATAGCAAGAAAAGGTTCCACAAATACGGTTAGAAAGTGTTAAAGAAGAGCCAAATGACACATTTTTGTCACAAATTGGCCATTTTACCCCTTTAAGAGTCAAGCCTTTTAAATCAGAAAAGCCGATAATACTAAACAAACATCCCTTAGGCAAATCATACGAACAAGGTTTTGACAAAACCGGCCAACCTTCTTCCGAACCGCTTGTCAACAACACTGAAATACCCCTTTCAGCCATCATCAACGCTTGCGTCATATGAGAAAGGCTATGATCACTTCGCTCCCCTCCCAAAGCACCGCACAAAATAAGCTTTTTAGCGCCATTTTGCAGCGCTCTTTCACATGCCAGAGCACTATCTGTCATATCTTTATCAGAGGGAAAAACTTCACGCGGAACATGACTATATTGACGTATTAAGTTCTCATCTGATGAATCAAAGTCCCCTAACCACAACTCAGGCGTCACATTAAGCGCTGCCGCATGACGCATACCACCATCAGCAGCAATTACCCGACTGTTTTGAATTTTATTAAGCAAACGATCAGTGATATGAACATCCCCATTTAATAATATCGTAAATGTTGTCATGCCATACTTTGCCTTTCACAAAATCTTCTTTACAGTGCATCTTTTTATAAGTGAGAGTCATTTTTTATAAACAAAAAGCGTGATATAGCCAAACGAATCCTTATTCTTAATGCCTTTCTTAAAGAAACATACGATACAAAGATACAAATGCAATTTGCCAAATTACTCCGCAGAAATAATGTGCACCATGGTCCAACGCACCCCATTTTTCACCGCAATTTTCTTTTTCGCTCTTGCCTGTATAAAGCCACTCTCATAAGTTTAACGTTTCTCCTTTCAGCTTGTCATACACCCTTTTCTCAAAATGATAGGCTTTCTTCCACTTCTTCTAAAACGATCAAACGTACCAACAACCACAATATCTATGTCACATTAAGCGCTCTGCAACACCCACGTATTTTGCAAATGTATGGTGGCGCTTATCATGATGCAAAACTTGAACACCTTTTAGCAAAGATTGTCCGTAAACTAGCAGTTGCATCCCATAGTTCTCATCAAAACTATTCTGTAACAATTTTAAACTCAGAAACTATCAATGCTTTTGCGCTCCCCAACGGCTCGATCTACATCACTCGTGGTATGCTGGCATTAGCCAATGATTCTTCAGAAGTTGCAGCCATTTTAGCCCATGAGATAGCACATATCAGAGCCAATCATGGCATTTTACGCCTGCAAAAAGAAGCCCAATTAAAGATGACCAATCACATGTCTTCACGTCTTCTTTCTTCTATTGGCAAAAAACTTCATAACCCTATGCAAAACAAGCAACAACTCGCGCAATTTTCCCGCAATCAAGAGCTGGAAGCTGACTCCCTTGCGCTCGAAATGCTCCAACAATCAGGATATGATCCTTTTGCTTCACCGCGCTTTCTTCAAACAATGGAAGCCTATAGTGCTTTTCGTAATATTTCTGGCACCCAAAATGCCTCTCTAGATTTTTTAGCCTCCCACCCAACTACCCCTCAACGCATTCGGCTTGCGATAGAAAAAGCGCGTAAAATCAGTAAAGGGAATAGTAAAATATCCGATCATGATTCTTTTCTCAAAAGCATTGATGGCATAATTTTTGGAGGAGGCTTTTATACAGGTTTTGTACGAGGCAACCAATTTATTCACCCACAATTGCGCATAGCTTTTTCTGTTCCAAACAATTTTACAATAGAACATTCAGCACACACTGTTTGGGCCAGTGGACCAGATAAAATTGCGATTCGTTTTGACGCCATCCCACATCCTGCTGAAATATCTGCGAGTGATTATTTGAAAAGCGGCTGGATTATCGGTCTAGACCAATCATCTATCCGCCCCATCACAATTCAAGGACTTACAAGTCAAGGTTTTCAAAGCCAAAGTTTACTTGGAGCGCGGGCCCATGCTACCAATGATCAATGGCAATTTGATGTGGTTGTCATTCCATTCAACAACCACATCTTTCGTTTTTTGACGGCCGCTCCACATAATTCTCGAAATTTTGCAGAGGTTGCCCAAAAAACGCTACAAAGCTTTCATTCTCTTTCATCTTCACAGTTAAAAAAATTGCAGCCCTTAAAAATCCGTGTTGTCCGTGTTAAACAAGGAGAAACCGTTGCCAATCTTGCAGATAAAATGCAATACACACCCTATAAAGAAAAACTCTTTCGCATCCTCAACGCCCTCTCACCAACGCAAACTTTACCTGCAGGTACAAAAGTGAAAATTATTACAGAATAAGCCTTTCTTCTCATCCGTTACAGTTTTGATTCTTTTCTGTCTGTATCACGCCCTCCCCCTTAAAGCATATTCGAAAATAAAGAGGAACACTTTAAAATCCAACTTCATCATGCTTTTATAGGCCTCCGTTTGATATATATATTTCCTCCAACTAACAGCCCCCTATCTTCCTCTGTTTATCAGTAGCGCCCCCAAGGAGGCATATTCCTAAACAAATATGAACACCCCCTAAAACTGACTTTATCATATTCTCATATGCCCCCACTTAATACATTCTCTTTCCTCCCCCCCCCCAAAGCCTTTCACTGCTTATATATCGTAAGCGTCTTCTGAATGAACCGTAAGGAGAGCAGAACGCAATTTTTGCAAAGCCCTAGCTTCAATTTGACGCACGCGCTCTTTCGAGATTCCTAACTTTTCACCTAAAACTTCGAGAGTCGCCCCCTCTTCATTTAAGCGACGAAAGCGAATAATTTCCAACTCCCGTTCGTTGAGAATTTGCAACGCATCGTAAAGCCATTGTGTACGCCGTTGACCATCAATGACTTGCTCAATTAAAGCATCAGGAAGAGGACTATCATCCACCAAAACATCCATCTTAGCAATGGGATTATCACTGTTCTCAGAAACAGAAACACTCAAGGAATTATCAGAACTGGAAAAACGAAAATCCATCGTTTCAACATCGCGCACGGAAACACCGAGTTTTTCAGCGATTGTGCGAAAAATATCCTGTTTTGACAAAGCACTATCATCTTGTATCAGTTTTGCACGCAAACGCCGAAGATTAAAGAAAAGTGCTTTTTGCGAAGAACTCGTTCCCCCTCGAACGATTGACCAATTTCGCAAAATATAATCTTGAATAGAAGCGCGTATCCACCACGTTGCATATGTTGAAAAACGCACTTCCCGATCAGGTTCAAAACGTGCAGCTGCTTCCAATAGTCCCACATACCCTTCTTGTACCAAATCCCCCAATGGCATTTTGAAACGTTTAAACCGATTAGCAATAGCAATCACTAAACGCATATGAGCCGCTGCAATTTGATGCATGGCATCATCATCACGTTTGTCTTTCCACCGCAGAGCCAAATCATGCTCTTTTTGTCGTTCAAGATAAGGTGCTTGCATAGCAGAACGCATCATATTACGTCCTAAGCTTTTGTCTGCATCGCTATAATTTTTGCTGCTTTTATAAACAGCATTTGAAAGATTACCCATAATAACCCCTTGCGATTAAAATTATCAAAATTGATTTGGCAACGACATCATTGTTCTTCGCTTAAAAAGAACGCAAAAGTTGTTAACTTCTGTGACCACTACTTTAACGTGTAATTTTATAATCGCAATTGTTTTTTTTACTGTCATGGTAAAACTTCTTGTCATAAGACACAATTTCACCTGCAAAATGCCTTTACAATATGCCTTTTAGCCTATGAAATATTTGAAAAAACTTTCTCTTCACTTTTCATGACAAAACAGCAAAAAAATAAAGTGATCATGCAAAAGAAATGCCGTTTTTTGATAACCGGTTCCGTTTCCTTTTAAATTGAAGAATTTATTTATGCTTTTAGCTTTACAATACAACTAATAAGTGTAATTTGCAAATATAAAGCATCCAAACTGAATGAAAACTGAATGAAAAAAGAATCATTCAAGTTTTAAAGGCGCAAAGAAACAGCAAAAAATGACAAGAGTGATTGAAGCAAACGCAACAAACGTGTTAAAGAAAGAGCACCATTATGAAATTGTCGCAAAAAGCTTTTGACCAGTGTCACACTGAGAAAGAAAATGATCATGGATAGCAAGATTGTTCAACAGAATGAGATTCTTCAAGATGATATTCTCATTGAAAAACACGGAAGGGGTAAATTTGAAGGTTTTCGTTTTTATGCCAACAAAAACAGTACCGATCAAATAGCTGAGAAGCAAATTTCAACAGAGAATGAGAGTTTGATTCTTGCTTTTTCCAAACGCGCGACACGTTTTTGTGCTTCTGCAAATGGAGATTTTACCCTCAGTTCTGATGGAATTGTGCGCTGGATTGGTCAACCCGTAGGACAACTTGTAGCAACAGAAGATTTTTTCAAACCAAAACTGATTGTTTTAGCAGATGAACAACTCACGGGAGAATCCCGCAATAACGTTGTGAAACGATTAGAACGCTTTGTCACCTTTCATTTTGAAACGACTTTAAAACCCCTGTTTGATTTGCGTAATGCTGATAATTTAACGGATTCAACAAACAGTCTTGCTTTACAACTTTTTAACTCTTTAGGGATTTTACCACGCCGCGAAGTCTTAGACATTGTCAAAAACCTTGCGCAAGAATCACGTGCCGTTCTTCGGCGTCTAGGCGTGCGTTTTGGCGCTTTTCATATCTATGTTGCCGGAATGCTTAAACCTGCTCCGGTTCAAGCCATTACTCTCCTGTGGAATCTTCAAAATGCGGGACAAGATCAAACTGGTTTGGGTGAAGTTTTTTCAGCATTATCTGCTGGTCGAACCTCTTTAATTGTTGACCCTAACTATAACCGCCAATTTTATCAATTAGCCGGCTACCGAATCTTAGGACAACGTGCTGTACGGATTGATATTTTAGAACGTCTTGCCAATCTCATCCGTCCCGCACTTCATTGGAAACAAGGAAGTGATCCCAGACCCGATGGAGCCTATGATGGCAAAAGTTTTTTTGTTACACCAGCCATGATGTCCATTCTTGGGGCCAACGGAAACGATATGGAAGAAATCCTCAAAGGACTTGGTTATCAATCGTACAGCATAAGCAATACTGTTTTTGAACAAAATCTCTTTGCACACCAAGCCTCTTCCCCTGTCAATAGGGCAATGCAAGATGTTCCTGCAGCAGAATGCGTTGGAAGTCAATGGCAAACAATAAGCGATTTAGAAACAACACGAGAAGAAAAAAATACCTCATTCCCAAACACTTCATCCTCTGGTATTGAAAAACATCTCCATAAAACCAATCGTTTACCAGCAGCTGAACCTGTTGGGAATTTCGCCAAATCCCCTCGCTCTACAGAAGAAGATAAAGTTATTTTGTTATGGCATTATAAGCATCAATTTCCCCACCATGCACAAAAAAAACGTGATAAATTAGGAAATAAGTGGCAAAATAAATCGAAGAACGCTGTAAAAAAAGCGGAATACAAAAATGAAAATTCCCCTCAAGAAGCACCATCACAAGCAAAACGCTCTCATAAGTTCCACAAATCCCAAGGAAAACATGCAAATCATAAGCCCTTTCAAAAAGAAAAGCGCCTTAATCCTGATTCACCTTTTGCGAAACTAGCTGTACTACGCGATCAACTCACCAATCATAAAAACACGCACACACTTTCCTCTAAAGAGAATTAAAGTAACAAATGGAGTTTGATCTTGACCCACGTAGTAACCGACAACTGCATTCACTGCAAATATACGGATTGCGTTGAAGTCTGCCCAGTTGATTGTTTTTATGAAGGGGAAAATATGCTTGTTATTCACCCCGATGAATGCATCGATTGTGGTGTTTGCGTGCCAGAATGCCCAGCAGAAGCGATTTTACCTGATACAGAACCAGGATTAGAAAAGTGGTTAGAACTCAATCTTCATTATGCAAACAAATGGCCTAATCTAACCACCAAAAAAGATCCTCTTCCTCAAGCAAAAGAAATGGATGGTGTTCCAAATAAATTAGAAAAGTATTTTTCAGAAAATCCAGGAAGTGGCGAAGAGTAATGATAAAGTGTACACTCTCCTCCTTCAACGATTGAAAGACTTCTCTTGTAAAAATAAAAAATCCTTAAGCGAAATGATTGATTCTTTTAAATTTTGATGTTAGTGTTATTTTAACATGATCATCTTTCTAAGTATTTTTCTTTGCTTGTTATAGTAAAGCGGTGTATTTTTTTTTGATTTAAAAGTACTCGGCTTTTATGCTCACTTAATTGGTACAATATACTTGGTTAAAGAAAACTCAACCCTCAGGTTTATAACCTGTTTTCCGATACATTTGTTGATCATAAGGGAGTAAACTAAAATATGGCATCCCAACATGGAACGTCTTCCAAGACCAAAGAATTTGCAACCTCTGAATATATCGTCTACCCTACGCATGGAGTAGGACAAATTATAGCGATTGAAGATCAAGAAGTTGCAGGACATAAATTAAAACTTTTTGTCATTCATTTCGCGAAAGATAAGATGGATGTCAAAGTCCCCATTGCAAAAGCCCTTTCCGTTGGAATGCGTAAATTATCTGCTAGTGATTCTGTCGAACGTGCCTTAAAAGTTTTACGTGGAAAAGCACGCGTTAAACGGACCATGTGGTCACGTCGTGCACAAGAATATGATGCTAAAATCAACTCAGGAGATCTTATTTGTATCGCCGAAGTGGTCCGTGATCTTTTCCGCTCTAATCTACAGCCTGAACAATCTTACTCTGAGCGCCAACTTTATACAGCTGCTCTTGAAAGAATGGCCCGCGAAATTGCGGTTATTAATAGTCTTTCTGAAACAGAAGCTATCAATCTCATAGAGATGCATCTCTCCAACAAGCCGGAACGCGAGTTTAAAACTGAGAGAGAAGAAACAGATGAAAACAGTAAAGCTGTCTACGCTGCATAATACACTCTTTCATCATAATGATGATATTTCGATAAAACCAGCGAAAAGCTGGTTTTATTTTTTAACATCCTCTCTGCCCTTAAGGACAAAGTTTCTTAACCAGCGCCAATCTATAAACAATCTAACTTTTCGACAAATTCCTCTTCCTCATTTTCTTTCTTCATAGATAACAAACTGATTAATCATCATAATCTAGCATTATTCATATTAAATTAGAATCTTGAATATGGTAAGATTACTCATTTCAAATTTCTCTCATGTTGAAGCAATCAAATCACTTGCTTGTCAATCACAAGTGGAGCTGATCTGTGGGTAAAAACTGTACAAAAAGAGCGAGACACTGTCTCAAGCACCAAAGGATATACCAACATTGGAATCTGGCAAGATGTGTAAGGCTGCAGGCTTGCTTTTTTATTAAGCGTAAAGATCATAGTGCCGTTTATACACTACACCGAAACTTTACCATTTACCCCCTTCTACAAAACCATTGGAACATTCAAAAACACCGTCATAAAATGGATGCCACAAATATTGAAAAATATTCCTTTTAAAAAAAGCGTGACAGTACAACATAAGCATATTTTGTCTTGGGCACTCTATTTTGCATGAGAAGCATTCCCCCCATTAAAAAACGCGATAAAAAAAGCATGAACTAAAACCATCATCTCCATTCTGTAAAAGGCATTCCAAATACTTTTGAAAGCTGTAAAATTAACTTAAAAAATAACAATAAAAATGAACGTTAGCATTGCCCCTTTCAATTTCATATTTTTCCAAAATGAGGTTTCTTATTTCAGAGATTACGAAATATATGCAATATTCTTACTCCAATCGGACACAAAAAATCTAGAACGATTCATAGAACTCTTAAAAGTCTCAATCTCTATTTTAAACAGACCGCTAAAGATTGGATATTCTCAGCAGGAATTGTCCAGTTATCATCTTCAATCTGATCTTCACGAATATGACGCAAAGGATTAGTACGAACGCCTGTCAGGATAAGCAAACGCAAAGCCAGTCGTGTTATGTTTTGTGTTTTACAGAGTAACTGATAAAAGGCAGGAACATCTTTCCAATCCATGGCTAGTCTATTAATAGTTTTATAGCGTTGCTTACCTTAAGAGTGCGCGTGCTTTTTTTTGCTTGTAAATCAACATCCAAACCCAAAGCAACCGCATGCTTAAGACAACGATTAAGACGCTTCAGTGCTTTATCTGCTGTTGCAGCTTTTGCATGCCAAATAGAGGCAAGGGTATTGCGTATCTCTGTTTGCGTAATCTCTGAAACGGGTAGACAGCCTAATTTGGGGAGAATATGGAGGCGTAAATGTAAAAACCAATTACAAGCTTCACCATCATTTTTTAATTCAGCTTTACGGCTTTCAAAAGCATCTAGAGCAATGTTTTTTAAATAATGGAGATTACGCATTGCCTCACACTTTTGTTTATCGCGTTCTTTAATGGGGTCACGCCCCTCACGTAAAACAGCACCCCACCCAATTGCCAATTCACGGACTTGTTTAAAGAAACATCTCGCAACGCTCCCAAGCCCATTTCGCGGCCCCCGTGAAAGGTATAACGGTAAATCCATTGACCACCCCCATCTCTTACGTTTGTGAAGAAGCAAGCCGGTACCATCATTATATTTTCCAGCTCGTGGGTGTTACGACAGCCCTTGGCTCTTAAGACGATTCATAAGAACCATTTCTAGTCCTTTCTTATACAAATTTTATCCACACACTCATCCCACTTGTGACGTGCAAACGAGTGGTTTTGATTGATTCTAGATAGAGAGATTTGAAATGAGTGAATCTTACGTTATTCGGGGTTCTAATTCAATATGAAAAACAATGAATTATATATATAAATCAATATGTTGTCTAGTGATGAACAGATAACAAAAAAATCATAAACTTAGGTAAGAAACACTATAAAATCATTCATAAACCAGCTATGAACTGGAGAATCGTACCGGCTTTGATAAAATACTTTGCTCACCCCCACACATAACATATCTGGTTTTAAGTTTACTTATTTTTACAAGCTGTTCGCAACAAATCCCTTATATTCACAAAAATACGAAAAATATATGGACAATTCTTAGTTCAAAAATATGAAAAGACAGCGTGATATTCATAGAAAAGTCTCATATACCTTTATCATAAAAAGCACTAAAGGTTATTGAATGTGTACACCTTCTGTCTTGTAACGGTTTTCTCTTTTCTGCTCATAAGAAAGCACGCTGGCATCAGCATACACTTAACCCCAATGTTACAACAATTCTTACATTTGAAAATATTCATTATAAACATTTTTCCTTTTTATAGAGTTTTCACCCACATGCCAGCCCCACTTGTGACCGAAAAGCAAGTGATTGTCATTGATTCAACATAGGGAAAAATTTGAAATGAGAAAATCCTACGATAGACCTTCCATTCAAGGCGCAAAACAACAAATGATCTTTATAAATCAATGTGATGTCGATCTCTATTTTTTTAAGGAGAATCACATGTCACAATATAAGCCTATAGACAAACCATTGCCTTAAATATTCTCATAAAAAATACCGGTATGCTTAAAGCCTTACATAGATCAACCGCCTTAAACGATGATATTTTACGGTCTAATAGGATTCTCTCTATAGTCAATAAAGATTAAGTGCGATACAAAATGATTCTATTACTGAGCTAACTTATATCAATACCCAAGCTCTTAACGAAGTCATCATAAAAGAAGTTCACCACTGGAAAAGAAAGAAAACGCTAAAGTTTTATAACCTCTAAAACAGAACGCCCACGATACATTCCCTGTTTCACATCGATAGAAGACGATGCAAGGGAACCTCAACATTCATCTTAAAGCGAAAATGCACGCCCCAAGCGTGCATTGATCGATGAAATAAAAGAAGTTGACCTCTGGAAAAGAAAGAAAACGCTAAAGTTTTAACCACTAAAACAGAACGCCCACGATATATTCCTTGTTCCACATCGATAGAAGACGATGCAAGGGAACCTCAACATTCATCTTAAAGCGAAAATGCACGCCCCAAGCGTGTATTGATCGATGCAATAAAAGAAGTTCACCTCTGGAAAAGAAAGAAAACGCTCAGTCTTTAACCACTAAAACGGAACGCCCACGATACATTCCCGTTTTCAAATCAATGTGATGAGGACGACGTAATTCACCAGAATTTTTATCTTCGATATAAGTCGGCGCCTTCAGAGCATCAGCCGAACGGCGCATGCCCCTCTTCGCTGGAGAGGTTTTTCGTTTAGGTACAGCCATAAAAAGACACTCCAAATCCATTAAAACAGAAAAAGCAATGTCAAAAATGACAATGCTTCATTTAAAACACCATAAAATTCGAGGATATTATACACTGATAAAAAAGAAGAGGCAATGTCAAAATGATCCTCCTCTTACCAAAAATGACCTTCCTGTTATCAAAAATGGTGTCACAATAATCAAATGAATATCAAAAACACTGCAAAATTTAAGAATTTTATACACCAATGAAAGCTTTTTTATAAGCCCTTCATTCAATTTTTATTTGGTTTAAAAAGGGATTTGCGCATACAGTAGAGATACGGATAAAAAGAGAAGTTGATTTTTAATAAAAAACGACGCCAATTTATGAAAACAAGAAAAAGCGACAACCTTTCTCTTTAAACTTCATAATTTCATTTTTGTAAAAACAAAGGAAGCAAGAATGCACGAATTTACCACCCTTCTTGCAAAACATAGAGACACCGTTGAAAAACGGCTTGATACCCTGTTAAGTGATCAAATCCAAAATGGTGAAATTTCACGCCCTAAAAACTTAATCAAAGCCATGCGCTATGGTGTGCTGAACGGTGGAAAACGCTTGCGTCCTTTTCTTGTAATTCAAAGTGCTGCACTTTTTGACGTCCCTGTAGAACATTCTCTTGATGTTGCATGTGCCTTAGAATGTATCCATTGTTATTCGCTCATTCATGATGATCTTCCCGCTATGGATAACGATATACTCCGGCGTGGAAAACCCACCGTCCATATAGCATTTGATGAAGCAACAGCAATTCTAGCAGGCAATGCCCTCTTAACATTTGCCTTTGAAATTATTGCTCATAAAGCTAGTATTTTATCTACAGATATTAGAATCAAGCTGATCACGTCTCTTGCACAATCGGCAGGACTTGGCGGTATGTTAGGTGGACAAATGCTGGACCTTGAAGCTGAAAAAAGACCGCAAGAAAGTACTGACATCATCACTCTACAACACATGAAAACAGCAGCCCTGATAAGCTTTGCTTGCCAAGCAGGTGCCATCATTGGCAATGCATCTAAAGAATTAACTGAAAAACTTACTGATTTTGGTACCTATCTTGGTTTAGCTTTTCAATTAACCGATGACCTTCTTGATGTCACCGCCAACACGCAAACCCTAGGAAAAACGGCTGGGAAAGATGAAACGGCACAAAAAGCCACTTTTGTTCATCTTTACGGCATTAAAGAAACCCAAAAAAAGCGAGATACACTCATCAGTAAAGCAGAAGCATTCTTACATCCTTTTGGCGCTAAAGCACTCCCCCTCCAACAAGCAGCACACTTTAGTGCAATACGCCAAAATTAAACTTCATCCACCTATTGTACATAGTGTACACCGTCATATTTATTGAATGCATAATAGACTTTTCCAAGAAACATTACCATTAATCTCCATTATAGTCCTTATCATGAAATGGGTGCGACAAATCTTAAGAGGAATTTCATTAAAACAAGCCGCGTAAATTTATAACAC
Organism: Bartonella sp. AA9NXGY; assembly: GCF_042196845.1. Taxonomy (NCBI): domain Bacteria; kingdom Pseudomonadati; phylum Pseudomonadota; class Alphaproteobacteria; order Hyphomicrobiales; family Bartonellaceae; genus Bartonella; species Bartonella sp. AA9NXGY. The sequence goes on along the minus strand of NZ_JBHIRB010000005.1, from coordinate 55,925 downwards.
AAATGCATTCTAGGTATCCTATTTTGCATGAAAAATGCCTTTCATTAAAGACTAAAAGAAACAAAATGTAAAACAATGCGTAATCACCATGTTTTAAAAGATATTACAGTGGGTAGTGGGTGCTTTAAAGCCGAATAAAAAACAACCGGAAAGAGAAAAACTCGTTTTCTCCTTTATGTCTTTAATCTTCTAACGATAAGGCAAAAAATAAACAGAATAAGTAATAAAACAAGGCATTTTATAAACCCGCAAAAAACAATAAAAATGCCGATTGGCTTTGTAGCCTTATCAAAGTCATCTGTTGTTTATTGCCAACCCTAGGAGTACACTGCCCTCAGTAAAGAGTCGTAATTTTTATGCCTTTCCACGCTATCTTGTTGTAAAAGATCAAATATGGTCACATTCTGTAAATTCACTCGTGTATTACTTGCTCTCTAAAAACACTTTTACAAAAGTGCTCGTTGTTTAGTTTAGGCATCATTTTTTTGAAGCTCGTATTTAAAATATCAGAAAAAAATGAATATAATGGCTATTTTGATTTTTATGCCACCCTCAAAGAACAAAGTCTTTTAATCCAATCTGCTCTGTAAACAGTCTAGTGTCCTACCGAGTAGGTTTCTCTCGTTTTCCACGCATGCGATTCACTTAAACTAAAGACGCAATAAACAAGACTTAAGAATATTCACCATACACTTCTTAAAATACTTAATGTATCAAACAAGATACCTTCACCACCCCTCAAATGACAGTATGTTACGGCATAACAGGATAAATAAAGCCATTAATTTCAATAGAACGAAAGACCAAAAAAATATTATTACCGATCTCTCTTTTCTTAGCAAGAAATATATAATACATTGATTTATAATGATAATTTGCGGTTTTTAACTTGAATAAGAACCCTGAATACCGTAAGATTCTCTCATTTCAAATCTGTGTATGTTAAATCAATCAAAATCACTTGCTTGCACGTCACAAGCGGGAAAAGCCGTGTGGGGCAAAACATCAAAGAAAAGACTAAAAACTGCCTCTTATGAACGTCTTAAAAGCCAAGGGCTGTCCGCAACATTAGGGGCTAGCAAAGTGAATAATTGTGTCGGCATGCTCCTTCAAAAGAAGAAACATTTTTATTTACAAAAGTGTGTAATAACTTCAATTGAATAATAATCATGATCACTGTACAACTTTAATTCATCACGCTCTTTATCTCGTTTATTCAATTCATCACATAAAAAGAGAATTGATAAGATAAACAGAGAATGATCATTGCAACAGAAAGATAAAAAAGTCCTTATTATTATATATAATAGCGCAATCTAATTTGTGATAAGTAGTTTTTTCAATCCAAGTGCAAATTTCCTCCTTTAAGTGCAATTTTCTTATTAAGATGAAAAGCATCATTGTAAGTGAACCTATGCCTGTTGTAAAAGCTGGAAAATATGTCCACCTTTTGAAGCCATAATAAAAAAACATGCAACATGGCCAAGAAAATGCCGCAATTATCAAGAGTATTATAGCCATTGAATATCCTTCGAGAGAATTTTTCTCATTATCCATTCAATGTCATTTGTAAATTCTTCTTGGTTTCATCATGTCATATATCGTGTTTAGCTCTATGCAAAAACGCGCTATTTGTTTAACATTTTCATCATCACCGGTCCTCATACTCGACACGAGATCAATCATTTGTGTTTTGAAACTCATGCCATTTTCACTTGAAGAATTAAGAAACTTTTTCGCGTAATCAATCATGGGGTCGGTAGAATTCATAGACATATTATAAGCCCAGATAAAATCGCTTTCTCTCCAATTATAGTCATAACGCAAACTGCTTATGACATTGAGTAACATATCTGCTGATATCCATTCATTATAATCACCACGCAATAAATTAACAAAACGTCCACATAAAACAATCAGTATGTGACGATGCCGTATAATGTCAAACTTTGGTACGATATTCTGATAGCCACGGCTATAGACGAAATTTCTTGCTTGTTCTTGCTTTTGAAAATGTTCAAAAGCCTCGTATTTTTCACTTATATATTCTTCGTAAAGTTTATTATACTACTCTAGACTATCTACGCGCGTACATCCCAACAACACAGATACAAAAAAAGAGTTATAAATGTTACAACACGCGTTATGGATAACGATTTCATCGCTTTACCTTTTAATGACCATAATTTGTACGGCTTAACAGATTCCTATCAAATATATCAATATATGCTGTTTTCTTGTGGCTTATTTATAGCAAATTGTACTCAACAATATTTCTGTACTTGGTTTTATTCCCTCTCAACGAGGGGAGATATCATTCAAAGTTTCCATAGATAAGTTTATTATCTGGATAAGAGTATTTTCTAACATCAGAAAATACAGAGCTAACGCCACAATCAAAGAGAAAATACTCAAAAATGAGAATGTACAACGTAAAAAAATTATCTCAACAAGATGATTGATATTTTAAAGGAGGCAATGGTAAAATCCGCTAAATATACCAACAATAAAATAGATCATCAAAATATCAAAATCGATCATACGGGAATTCTTATGAGGACAGGCTATAAATTGTCCGACTGCTTAAATTAGCTCTAATGAGATAAAGGGTTACCAGCAAGGAACCAATGAAAATGGGAAAACTGCTCTATCACCATTCCTTAATAAGCATATAATCTGGCACAATCATTTTCTTTATCAGCGTCCACTCTTGTCAGCAACTCTTTGTGCAATATTCATGAGCAGCATTTTCATTTCTTTTGTAATGATTGTTATGCCACGCCCACTTATAACGTACAAGCAGGTGACTTTGATTGCTTCAACATACATAGATTTTAAATAAGAATAACTGAGACTATTCAGCTTTCTCATTCAACATGCAAAAACAACGATGCGCCTTAATAAATAAAAGCCTTGCCCCACTATGAAACCCTATAAAATACGTATCGTAATAAGTTAATATTTTCACTGAACTTTTTTGAGAGTTCCTTCTAAAAAAAATACCGCCAACAAGTAAATCAATAAATAAATAGCAAAAATATAAACGAGTGAGAAAAAGCCAAATATATTGACCATATACGCACTCATGTAAAAAAATACCAATAAGCTAAATCTCCCAACGGTTGACAAGAAAGATTCATATGTAGCCCTGAAATGATCACTAATACTATCGTGCAAGATAACTTCTACACGAAGATATGTATACTTAATGAGATAAAAAATCATACAGACTAAAATGACAGCCATTTCTTTTCTTGGTTCAAAGAAAGCGACTGTAGAAATCAGTAAAGCCGAAAGAAACAACAGTAAAATAAAATTCACTCTTTCACTTAGTTTTGTAAAGAGAAAACTAGCCAAGAGCTGAGAGAGCAATATCAATGAAAATGTCACACCAAGATCAAAATAAGTGATATTAATATTATGATCTTTAAATATCCACTGCCAATACTGCGAGAATATATTGAAAAAAATCAATGAAAAATAAAAGCATAAAGAGATATAAGGAACTTTAATAAAAATAGATAACATCTCCTTAGCTTCACAAATGAGAGAATTCGCTTTATTTGGTTTTTTCTCCCCCTTCAAGTCATCAAGAAAAAACAAACCAAATAGTGTCGTCATCAACATTAAAAACGCCGCGATATACCATATATATTGGCTAGAATAATCAGCAAAATATGCCCCGATTAAACTGAATATAAACATGCCGATGTAATTATATTGAGAGCTGGAACCAAGCACTTTTTTAGTGGATGTCAATTTTTCTTTTGCATATTGAACAAGTAAAGCATTATAGGCTCCAGCAATTAATGTCAGCGATAAGGCATTAAAAGTTTCTGCCAAAAGAAAACCATAAAAGCTTGTAGAAAATCCCATGAGAAAGAGCCATGTGGCAGCAAAAGCCGCTGCCAAAACGATCGATATTTTATAACTTTTTCGATCAGCAAAATATCCCAGAGGAATATCGGTAACCATCATAATAAAAGCCTGAAACGACTTAATGACACCTATATCAATAAGCGTTAAGCCTTTTTCAAGCATATAAAAGACAATAAAGGCGCCAGTTAAAATCCTTATACCGTTAAATAAAAAGCCAAACGCTAATATACTTGTCATGCACTCCCCCAATAACGCCAAAAAAGGCACCCGTATACATCATTTTATATCAATATAAAAGCTTACATTTTACGACAAATAGGACTATAATCGCTATAAGGATTTCCAATCCTATCAATTTGATACCCCAAAAAATGCTGGGAAAATGCCTGAAAAATCAATAAACAATGTTCTTTCTATAATTTGATATTTGAAGAATCCGTTAAATATTTTACTGTCTCAAGAGCAGCCAAAAAACCAGCAACAACATTTACGGATCCATTTAAAGTATTCATATCGTTTTGCTTAATAGTCTTAACACACTCAAACTCATTAATATCCTTCATAAGCTTCTGATTCTAAAACAGGCATATCATCTGGTTTTACCTAAAATAATAAGCAACCAACAACAGTATTGACCATAGCTAAAGCAGCATACAACAGCACCCTCTTCACATTGAAGACAGCTTGTTTTAAAAAAAACGACACACCCTTTTTACTTCAACCTTATGCGATTTTTACCTCAACCTTGCCCAAAGCGTGTATGAATATAATCACTCAAAAGCGCTTCAAATTCTTCAGCAATGTGATCACCCCGTAAAATTTTTACCTTTTGTCCCTCAATAAAAACAGGTGCCGCAGGACTTTCCCCCACTCCAGGCAAAGAGATTCCAATATCCGCATGCTTTGACTCCCCCGGTCCATTGACGATACATCCCATCACAGCAACCTTCAAGCTTTCAACGCCAGGGTATTTTTCACGCCAAACAGGCATATTTTTGTATAAATCTGCTTCAATTTTTTGTGCCAATTGTTGAAAGACCGTTGAGGTTGTGCGCCCACAACCAGGACAAGCCGCAACAACAGGCAAAAATTGCCGAAACCCCATCACTTGCAAAAGTTCTTGCCCCACCTTTACTTCTCGTGTCCGATCACCACCAGGTTTTGGTGTTAAGGAAATTCGTATCGTATCACCAATCCCTTGCTGTAATAAAATACCCAAAGCCACCGAAGAAGCAACAATGCCCTTTGTTCCCATCCCAGCTTCCGTTAATCCCAAATGAAGAGCATAATCACAACGCGCCGCCAAGGTGGTATAAACAGCAATAAGATCTTGGACATCACTCACTTTAGCAGAAAGAATAATTTTATCACGCCCCAATCCTAACTCTTCTGCTAAAGCAGCCGAAAGCAAAGCCGACTGAACAACAGTTTCCCGCATCACTTCAGCAACCGATAAAGGATTTTCTTGCTGTGCATTTTCATTCATAAGCCGTGTTAACAACGCATTATCAAGAGAGCCCCAATTCACGCCAATGCGAATAGGTTTATGATACCGACAAGCAATCTCTATAATTTCTGCAAATTGACGATCTTTTTTTGCGCCAAAACCAACATTTCCAGGATTGATGCGATATTTTGCAAGCGCCTCAGCACACGCAGGATGCTCAGATAAAAGCTTATGACCAATATAATGAAAATCCCCCACCAATGGGATAAAAAATCCTAACCTCTCCAATCGCTCCCGTATTTTTGGTACAGCCGCCGCCGCTTCATCGCGATCAACAGTAATTCGAACCAATTGTGAACCAGCTTGCCAAAGAGCAGCTACTTGAGAAACAGTTGCATCAACATCAGCGGTATCTGTATTAGTCATTGACTGTACAACTATCGGGCTCTGCCCCCCAATAATCACATCACCAACAACAACACCAACAGATCGACGACGCTCAAGTGGTTTAGATAAAAAATAGGTCGTACTCATCAAGTCCTCAAATTTTTAAAACCTGCGCTATCAATCATTATTTACATTGACTTCCTCCGCGCTTCAAAGGACGAAAATTACACCGCCCACCAATCTTAACAGATTGCTCTCAAAAGGTTCTACCTACTAACACTGATGCAATACAATTCATAGGTAGATTCATTCTATAGACGCACCGGATAAGTTCTACTACTTCTGTTCAAGTTTATACTTCTACACTTGGTTGCTTCAAAAAGAAACTGAAACAAAACAGAGACAATACTGTATTTTTAAGTTGCATGCCGATACCTTAATCAACGTCACCACAAAACAATGTTTTACAACACAACAGATAACGCCTATCAAAGCGCAATTTTTAAAAATGCATGAAAGACATCGCCAAATTAATCCAACATATTGATTTATAATAATCTATTTTTTACAAATTTGAATAGCAACCCCAAATATCGTAAGATTTCCTCATTTTAAATCTTCTTAATTGAATCAATCAATACCACTCCCTACAGCCACAAGAGAATAGATAGATAAAAACTCCTTATAAACTATTTCAAGTGCCAAAAGCTATCCCAACACTTTAAACAAACAAAAAAATGAAGACATCGCCCACCATCTTTATGAATGAATCTTACACCATTTTGTAAAAATTTTTACCTTACATCCTTAACAAACACCATCACGAAATGAACTCAAGTACATTAAGAAATGCCTCATTAAACCCAAACTTTTAATTCTCATCTCACCCACGCGCGGCATTATCAATGCAACCTTTCAATGTTCAAGCCGTTATAGCAAAACCCCAAACACCATCCCAACTGTCACACAACAATTTAACACATGAAGGAGTCAATAAATGTGTCTATTTTCACCCCATAGAAAAAATGCTAAAATTAAAAAACGTATAGCACAATTAAAAAGAGAGCTGGTCCCCGTAAATCATTGGAGTTTTCAAAATGATAGCTTTGAAAATATTTCTGAGCTGTTTAACACATGGAAACAAAAAGGCCGTCACGCACTTTATCACCTCAACGAACATGCTACAGAATTAAAGAAAAAAGCGAAAGAAAATCCTAAAAAAACCCTCGCATTAGCAGCAGGAGTCGTTTTAGTAAGCTTCTTACTGATCCGTAAAAATTAATAACACAACCAATAACCTTCCCTTTTAATGCCCGCCTTAAAACGGGCATTTTTATGGTTTACAAAATATAAACTTTACGTCTTCCTCCTAACTTTACGCCCTCACCCAAAAGGATAAGTTTCCCATCCGACCCAGTCTATAATCCAGTTTTTTATCTGGCATCCCCCTACCCCCATCTTCCAAACATGCGGTGACACCACACCTCAAAGGACAGTGTTGTGCAAAACCACAAGCAAAGCTTCCAATACTCCACCCCCCCTACTGAGTTAGTTCAAAAGAAATGGAAGTGAGTAAAGATGCATGCGCTTTAATATTCTAAGGAACATTATTTTACATCATGACATAAAAGTATAAGAAGCCTAAGAGCTTTAAAACATGTAGTATAGCAAACCAAACGAAATCTTCCAATGTAAACAACCACTTGCTATAAGTAAATGACGCAAAAATTAAACTGAAAAAACCCAAAATTTCATCCTCCAGAATCGACTCGCTGCGAAGTATCTACATAGGTAACCACGGACATGCCAGGAATGAGTTTTTCAATCCCTTCCTGCCCAGGATCTAAAGCAATCCGTACTGAAATACGTTGCGCAATTTTGATAAAATTACCAATTGTCGTATCCGTTTTTAACAATGAAAACTCTGAGCCTGTAGCAGGTGCAAAACGAACCACACGCCCTGTTAACTTTTTGTTGTTCAATGCATCAACAGAAAAAACAACCGGTTGTCCCACACGCATCTGAGAAAGTTGCGTTTCCTTATAATTAGCAATAATCCAAATATCATCAGAAATAACAGAGACCAATTGTGTCCCCGGCATAACATATTGCCCTACCCGCGCTCCAACTAATCCAATATAGCCTGTTCGAGGAGATAAAATCTTTGTGTGATCGAGATTAAGTTTTGCCAACTCAACACTCACCTTCGCTCCCGCAATTTCTGACTGTAAACTTTGCCGTTCAAGATCCAATTGTTTTTGCAATTGGCGTTTTGTTTCGAGAGCTGTCAAGAGTTGTGAAAGAGGACGAGAAACAGAACTTGCCGCATCACCAAAACCTAACTTTTTACTATCTGGAACAACATTGGAAAATGCTCGTGAACGCGCCAATTCCACCTCTGCTGTATTAATTTCGCCCTGCAAAAGCTGTGCTTGTAATTCAATACTTGCCAGTTTTGCATTTTTTGAATCGAGAACAGCCTGTGCCCGTGCAAGCTGCTGCCGAAAAAGAGAATCATCGAGCTCAAAAAGCAGCATTCCCTTTTCAACACGTTGATAATCTTGCACATAAATCCGTGCAATCACCCCAGAGATCTGTGAACTAACCAGAGTAACATTGCCCTTAATAGAAGCATTATCCGTTATTTGAATGTTACTCACAAAAGGAGGAAGCCTCCAAGCCCACAAAATCAGCAAAACACCCGTAATGCCCGATAGGAATGCAACAATCGTAGCTTTTGACCGTAATTTTTTTATCATTTTTTGCACCCCTCTTTCTATGACATTACTCTACTTTTCTAATGCACGCAAAGAGCATGACTTAACAATCATTGTGACAAGAAAAATAACGAATACAACCATTGAAATATAAAAATAAAGCCGAAAAACGTCATCATAAGCAAAAATATTTGCTGTTAACTTAAATTTCTCTATCAACATAGAAGTACCCTGCTCACTTCTCAAGCCATTGGGAACAGAAACACCATAAGAAGGCGAAAATAAAGTATTCATCTCACCAGAAATAAGCGGATCAGTAATAATAATATTTTGTGTTAAGGACTCAAAGTTCTTATGGGCAAAATAAAACTGAAGGCTGCCAAAAAAAGCCGACCCCATCAATCCCCCTGTCACTTGCGTTAGCAAAAAAACAGCAATAAAACTTAAAACGTAACGCGGTCCTCGCTCACCAGCGATCACAAACCCTTTGAAAAGAGCAGGAGGCAAAAAAAGTGCATAACTAAAACTCACCAACCCTTGGCTCAACATCATATCTTGTGGGCGCGTTAAATGGTTTACATGACTATCTAAATAAGCTCCTAACGCCAAACAACCCAAAGACAACAAATAAAAATAATCCTCACGCCCCGCCCGTAAAAAAAAGACACAAATAGCCCCCCCTAACAGAATCCCTAATGTCACCGCAAGATACATGGGCGCCATCTCACGATTGAGCAAACCAAAAAGATTAAAAAACCCCACGGGCAAATTTGACCGCTCCAATAAAAAAACATGAAAAATAAATAAAATAAAAACAGATTGGACCATTTCTTTACTGAAAATCCAACGGAGATCAATCAACGGTTTTTCTCTATTAAGCTCAATAATAATAGCAATAGCCAACGAGAAAATAGCAAGTGCGAGCCCCCAACCAATCCATGGTGCTTCATACCACCAATACAATATGCCAACAGACATGATCACAGCATTTAATCCAAGACCAAGAGCAATCAAACCATAGCTTATCCAATCTAATTTTTGAATAACCTTACTACGCACAACAGGAGTAAGAGGCAAAGTATAGATACAGACCAAGCTGATAAGAACCAACCCCATTTCCAGAGCGGAAAGACTGGAAAAACCACCATTTTCCAGCAAATCAGGAGAAATCAAACGTGATAAAGGTGCCGCTAAAGCCGCATTCATATAATTCAAACTAAGACCAACAGTAAACTTCTTTGCTGGAGCAAAAGCCTCCATCATATAAAGCAGCGCAAGCGAAGCCAAAGGAGCAGCAGCAATCCCAGCAAAAAAGCGAATAATCAATGCAGAACGCAAATCCGTAACAAAGAGCTGCAACACGCAAACCAAAACAAAGCCAAGAATTGATAATTCAGCAAAAGCGCGCAGCCCAAATTGATAGCGGATTTTGATCAACATAATCGCTACACTCACATTTGGCGCCATATAAGCCGCTACCAGCCATGTCGTCTCGGCCAAAGTTGCATGAAAATCACCCGTAAGATGGACAATGTTAGACTGAACAATATTAGCCCCTAAACCATAAGCCCATTGCAAAATAAGAGAAGCAAAAATATAAACAAAGCACTTTGGCAAAGGTCCCGCAAAGACACGACCAGGATGAGGAAAAGGTTTTGCACTCCTTTTAGCAGACACAACCGTACTCTTTTTTCCGCTCATGTCATCTTTTCCTGTATACTCTGCTACGCTTCTATCAACACAGCACCATCAGCTGACAACTGCTGGAAAAAAGCCTCTATTTTATGATTGTCCTCATCACTTGTCCCTCCTTCTAACGTCGCTTGAATCTGCAAAATCTGCTGTTCTAATACATCAAAAGAAAGATTCTCTACAGCCACAACGTGCTCTACCAATAAAGAGCAGCCTGAAAAGGTAATATTTGCAACGCCCCCGCATACAACAAATAATTTTTCACCCACAGAGGTGCGAACACGAACACTGCCCAACACAATACTTGCCACCAATGGCGCATGATGCGCCATAACTGTCAGATAACCTGAGGCTGAAGGAAGAACAACAGACACGACCTGCTCTGAAAACACAATTTTTTCAGGCGATACAAGCTCAAATAAAAAATGCTCTTCTCTATTGTTTTCCACAAAAGTCTCCACAATACCCGATATAAGGACTCTCCGTTTTCTCCAACGACTCGTCCTTTTTAACGAAAAATACCCATGACAGTTTTCTCTTGAATAAGAAGCTTCTTACTAAGAAGCCTCTGCCATGAGACGCTTTCCTTTTTCAAGTGCTTCATCAATCGAACCAACCATATAAAAAGCAGCTTCTGGCAAATCATCATAATCGCCAGCACAAAGCCCCTTAAAGCCTTTGATTGTCTCTTCCAAAGGAACGAGTTTCCCCGGTGAACCAGTAAAGGCTTCCGCAACATGGAAAGGTTGCGAAAGGAAACGTTCAATTTTACGCGCCCGCCCCACCAGCAATTTGTCATCTTCAGAAAGTTCATCCATTCCAAGAATAGCAATAATATCCTGAAGCGCTCTATAACGTTGTAAAATGGTTTGCACTTGACAAGCAACAGTGTAATGCTCTTCCCCCACAATCAATGGATCCAACATACGCGAGAAAGAGTCAAGCGGATCAACCGCTGGATAAATCCCCTTTTCCGCAATAGAGCGCGAAAGAACAGTTGTTGCATCCAAATGAGCAAAAGACGCTGCCGGCGCCGGATCCGTCAAGTCATCTGCCGGAACATAAATTGCCTGAACGGAAGTAATAGAGCCTGTTTTTGTACTAGTAATACGTTCTTGCAACGCCCCCATATCTGTTGCCAAAGTTGGCTGATACCCCACAGCAGAAGGAATACGCCCTAAAAGAGCAGACACCTCAGCTCCTGCTTGCGTGAAACGGAAAATATTATCCACAAAGAAGAGAACATCTTGTCCTTCATCACGGAAACTTTCTGCAATTGTCAATCCTGAAAGAGCCACACGCGCACGCGCTCCTGGTGGTTCATTCATTTGCCCGTAAACAAGGGCACACTTTGACCCTTCCGTTGAACCATTATTCTCTTTTGGATTCACATTCACGCGGCTTTCGATCATTTCATAATAAAGATCATTTCCTTCACGTGTACGTTCTCCCACACCAGCAAATACAGAATAGCCACCATGTGCCTTTGCAATATTGTTTATAAGCTCCATAATGAGAACGGTTTTTCCAACACCAGCACCACCAAACAAGCCAATTTTACCTCCTTTAGAATAAGGGGCTAACAAATCCACGACTTTAATACCGGTGACAAGAATTTCCGAAACAGTCGATTGTTCAACATATTCAGGTGCCTCTTGGTGAATAGAACGTGTTTTGGTTGAAGCGATTGGTCCCACATTATCCACCGGTTCCCCAATCACATTCATAATACGTCCCAACGTTGCTTCTCCTACAGGAACGCTAATTTGTGTGCCTGTATCCACAACCTTTTGGCCCCGCATCAAACCATCAGTCGTATCCATAGCAATCGTACGCACAGTATTTTCACCCAAATGCTGCGCAACTTCTAATACTAAGCGATTACCTAAATTCTCTGTTTCCAAAGCGTTGAGAATATTTGGCAATTCACCTTCAAATTGCACATCAACGACAGCACCAATAATCTGCTTGATTTCACCAACAGCGCCTTTTGCACGCTCTTCTTTTTTTGCGGATGTATCTTTTTTTACAGGTGTATCTTTAGCTGCATCACGCGCAGGTACAGAGGAAGCCTTTACATCCACTTGAGATTTCGAAGCGGCTTTTTTCACGCTGGAACGAGCAGCTGGTTTCTTTTTTTCACCTTTTTCTGTTCCTTTGCTTGAGGTTACTGCTTTTACCATCAATCCTTACCTTCTCCATTTAAAGCGCTTCAGCGCCCGCAATAATTTCGATCAATTCTGTCGTAATCTGTGCTTGACGTTGACGATTATAAGCCACCGTCAATTTACTAATCATTTCACCCGCATTGCGCGATGCATTATCCATAGCTGTCATCTTGGCGCCCATTTCACCAGCAACATTTTCTAGCAAAGCCCGAAAGATTTGCACCGAAAGATTACGTGGTACAAGGGCCTCTAAAAGAGACGCAGCATCAGGTTCATATTCATAAACAATCGATTGTGAACCTTTGTTATGATCGGTTTGCTCCACAATATCTATTGCCCTAACAGTTGCTTTTGGAGCAACCATTGGAATCAAATCCAAAGCTGTTGGACGCTGATTAATTACGGAAACAAATTCAGAATAAAACAGCGTACAAACATCGAAAGCGCCTTCATTGAATAAATCAACAATCCGTTGACTAATCATCACTGCCTCTGCAAAACCAATTCGCTTTACAGCATGCAAATCGATATGGTCAATTATCAAACCTTTGTAATCACGCGATAAAATATCCGCGCCCTTTTTACCCACAGTGATAATTTTTACTATTTTATCAGCCGCCAACAATGCCTTAATCTGTTCACGTGCACGACGAGCAATTTGCACATTAAAAGCACCACACAAACCGCGCTCAGCAGTACACACCACCAAAAGATGCACATCATCGCGCCCCGTACCACGCATAAGAGTAGGCGCATCAACACCATCTACATCAGCAGCAACACTGGTCAAAATATCAGCCATTCTCTTCGCATAAGGGCGTGCAGACTGCGCTGCCTCTTGAGCACGATGCAACCTTGCCGCTGCAACCATTTGCATAGCTTTGGTAATCTTTTGTGTTGCTTTAACCGAAGCGATACGGTCTCTAAGATCTTTTAGTGAAGCCATTCAAGCATTCCATCAATTCATCACGAGAAATTTTTCGCATAAGTATCAAGAACAGTTATCAACTTATCTTTCAGCTCATCTGTTATTTGCTTTTGCTCAGCAATTGCCTTTAAGAGATCTTGATAATCACTACGCAACAGCACTAAAAGTCCCTGCTCAAACCGCGCAACATCAGAAACCGCCAAAGCATCAAGATAGCCATTCACACCCGCAAAAATAACCACCACCTGTTCTTCTGTTTTGAGTGGAGAAAATTGCGGCTGCTTCAACAGCTCTGTCAAACGCGCACCCCGATTTAACAGACGCTGGGTTGACGCATCCAAATCAGAGCCAAACTGCGCAAAAGCTGCCATTTCACGATATTGCGCCAATTCACCTTTAATCGAGCCAGCAACTTGCTTCATTGCCTTAATTTGTGCAGCAGAACCAACACGTGATACAGAAAGACCAACATTTACAGCAGGACGAATTCCTTGATAAAACAAATTAGTCTCTAGAAAAATTTGCCCATCAGTAATCGAAATCACATTTGTAGGAATATAGGCAGAAACATCATTTGCTTGCGTTTCAATAACTGGCAAAGCTGTCAACGACCCAGATCCATTTTCCGCATTCAACTTCGCAGCCCGCTCTAAAAGACGCGAATGCAGATAGAAAACATCTCCCGGATAAGCTTCACGACCTGGAGGACGACGCAATAAAAGAGACATTTGACGATACGCCACCGCCTGTTTTGATAAGTCATCATAACCAATCAAAGCATGTTGCCCATTATCACGGAAATACTCACCCATAGCACACCCAGCAAGAGGTGCAATAAATTGCAGTGGTGCTGGATCAGAAGCGGTCGCTGCAACAATAATAGAATATTCCAGCGCTCCACGTTCTTCTAAAACTTTAACGAATTGTGCCACCGTCGAACGTTTTTGACCGATAGCCACATAAATACAATAAACTTTGTCTTGCTCTCGTCCAGCCCCTGTCTCATGAAAAGGTTTTTGGTTTAAAAATGTATCGAGCAAAATTGCTGTTTTTCCTGTTTGGCGATCACCAATCACCAATTCACGCTGCCCCCGTCCAATAGGGATGAGTGCGTCAATCGCTTTCAATCCGGTCGACATCGGTTCATGGACAGACTGACGCGGAATAATTCCAGGAGCCTTAACATCGACACGACGACGCTCTGTTGCTTTAATGGGCCCCTTCCCATCGATAGGGTTTCCCAACGCATCAACCACACGCCCAAGCAAAGCGGGACCCACAGGAACATCGACGATAGCGCCTAGCCGCTTTACACAATCACCTTCACGAATATCACGATCTGAGCCAAAAATGACCACACCAACATTATCAACTTCCAAATTGAGTGCCATACCACGCACACCGTTTGGAAAGGCGACCATTTCCCCTGCTTGGACATTATCCAAACCATAAACGCGAGCAATACCATCCCCTACAGAGAGAACCCAACCAATTTCTGAAACCTCAGCCTTTTGGTCAAAGTTTTTGATTTGCTCTTTTAGAATTTTTGAAATTTCAGATGGTCTAATATCCATCAGCTGACCTCTTTTTTCAATGCAAGCTTAAGTGAAGACAATTTTGTGAGAAGAGACGTATCAATTTGAGACGATCCCACACGAACGATTAATCCACCAAGAATTGTTGGATCCACAATGATGTGCAGCAAGACTTTTCCTCCAACAACACCTTGCAAAGCCTCACACAACTCTTGTCTTTGTTGAGAACTTAAAGGGCATGCAGAAACAATTTGCGCAGTAACCTGCCTACGAGCGCGTGCAACACAATGCTGGAAAGCACGTAAAATACCAAATACGGCACTAAGCCTACGGTTTGTTGCAATAACGCGTAAAAAATTACCAATGACCTGCCCTGCGTTTTTATCAGCAAATTTGATGTTTGCACAAACAGATTGCATCACCTTAATTTGCTCTTTAACTGAAAAGAATGGACTAAGCACAAAGCGTTTTAAATCCTTATGCTCCAAAACAAGTAAAAGATCCTCTACTGCCTTTTCAACCTTTTCAACGTTTCCGGCTTCTTGAACGCAATCAAAAAGCGCTTGCGCATAGCGTTGATCTACCAACGGCAGCGGTATGAGAGAAAATGAATCCGACACGAAATACCGCCTCTTTCCCTTGAGCGACTCTCTGATAGTTATCAGATGAAATGAAACAGACATTCTCAATCTTAAGAATCTTTTTCTTAAAACCTAGAACAAAAATCACTTGGTTTCTAGCATAGACATAGCCGACTCGCAACACCACAAATCGCTGCTTTTTAAAAATTTTAATAAAATATTCAAAATATTTTTGAAAAGCATTTTTTTTAGATATACAGGATGGCATCACAGTTTTTTTATGCCTCTTTTTGACATTCTCTGAGCGATTTTTTCACTCTCTTTGATTTTTCTTCAAATGCCCTTGCCACCAAACGCTCTTGTCACCATAAAAAAACACTCCCTTTATCACCACAAGACCTTTAATGAGATGCAGCTGCGATTGAAAAAGTCTATTATTTCAAACTGATAAGAAAGAAAAAACAATGAATATCCTCCTAAAAATTAAAGAAAACATTGATCTTTTTTCTTCAAATACCCACTCCTTTTAAAAAATTTCACCAAGTAATATTTTCTTGTAAGCACACTCTTTAAATATACAAAACATTGATTTATAATGATAATATATCATTTTTCATACCGGATAAGCTTCAAATATCGACAAATTCTCTCTTTTCAAATTTTTTTATCAAAATCACGCCCTTCATTAAGCCCGCGTAGCTTCACTTTATATGGCACTATATTGCACTGATTTTAGAAGAAACATAGATCAATATCAATTTGAACGCGAATAGAATTGGGTATTTTGGGTGTACAACTAAGCATTTTCAGCCCTTATAATCCGCCTATCAAAAGAATACTGTCCCTCATACAAAAAAGAAGTAAAAGCCGAAATGATAGTGCCCTCGAAGAAGAGAGGCGCTTCTGCTGGTTCTATAACAAAGATATTTTTTCCCGTGGCTCTACTTAATGCAATACATGTATCATATTTTGCTGCTTGGATGCTTATTCTGAATAATATAAGAGTTCAAGTAAAGCACCTTAAGCAAAGAGACCTTCACTTTATGCGATACTGGTTTTAGAAAAAACTTTGCGGATCAATATCAATTTGAACCCGAACGGAACTGGGCATTTTGGGTGTACCGCTAAGCATTGCACGTATAAACCCTTGTATATCAAAAGAACGCTGTCCTTGCAGCAAAAGCCGAAAACGATAACGCCCCCGAACCAAAGCCAAAGGCGCTTCTGCTGGTCCCATAACCAAGATATTTTTTTCCCGTGGCGCTGCCTGACGCAATGCGCGCGCATAATGTTCTGCTGCTTGGCGCTGTTGTGCAGACACGATCAAAGAGGCAAGCCGCCCATAGGGAGGCAAATGATAATGCTGACGTGCTGCAATCTCACGTGTGTAAAAATCTTCTGGCTGGCATGCAAGTAAGGCTTTGATGACCGGATGATCTGGTTGATAAGTTTGCAATAATCCTAAACTTTTCAATCCCACACGCCCTGCTCTTCCGGTAACTTGAGAAAGCAGCTGATAGGTACGTTCACTTGCGCGTAAATCGCCATTGGCAAGACCAAGATCAGCATCAATAACGCCAACCAGAGAGAGCTTGGGAAAATGATGTCCTTTAGCGACCAACTGTGTTCCAATAATAATGTCCACATCGCCATTTGCAATGGCTTGTAATTCGCTTCGCAACTTCCCAATCCCTCCTTTGAGATCTGTTGAAAGGATCAATGATCGCGCTTGAGGAAAAAGCATTTGTGTTTCTTCGGCAATTCTTTCCACACCCGGTCCACAAGCCACGAGATGATCTAAGGTTCCGCATTCAGGACAGGCTTCAGGAAGTGGTTCATGATATCCACAATGATGACATTTCAGTTGCCCTTGCGCACGATGTTCTACCAACCAACTTGAACAATCGGTACAATGAAAACGATGTCCGCAAATTCGGCATAAAGTCAAAGGTGCATAACCACGACGATTAAGAAAAAGAAGAGCTTGTTCGCCCTTATCAAGCGTTTGTTTTAAAGCCCTTTCAAGAGCAAAGGAAATAAAGCGCCCCTTTTGCACCCCTCCTTGGCGCATATCAACCACCCGCAACTGTGGAAGTGCAGCTTCTTTAAAACGGGAAGGTAAATGCACCTTTTGATAACGCCCTTTTAAAACATTGGCTTGGCTTTCAATCGACGGTGTGGCTGAAGATAAAATAACAGGAAAATGCTCAAAAGAGCCCCGTGCAACAGCCATATCACGCGCATGATAAAAAATGCGCTCTTCTTGTTTATAAGCGCTATCGTGCTCTTCATCGACAACAATCAAGCCAAGCTCATGAAAGGGAAGAAAAAGTGCTGAACGAGCCCCCGCAACGACACGCACCCGCCCTTCTGCAACTTGCCGCCAGACGCGTTCTCTACGACGTGGCGTCAGATCAGAATGCCATTCTGCTGCCGCAGCGCCAAAGCGTGCATAAAAACGATCTAAAAACTGCTGCGTTAAAGCAATTTCCGGCAATAAAATTAAAACCTGCTTACCTCCTCTGAAGGCTTGAGCGACCGCTTCAAAATAAACTTCCGTCTTTCCTGATCCGGTAACACCATCAAGCAAAAAAACTTGAAACTGAGAAGATAAAACACCTTCCCGCAATAATGTTGCTGCTTCATTTTGCGCTCCCTGCAACTGAGGGGGACAAAAATCAGGATCAGGCATTGCCACAAGATCAGGAGCAGGAACCTTAACATCTTCAAAAATTCCTAGCGCTTTTAAACCTTCAACAACAGAAACCGAAGTTCCAGCCGCATGTGCCAGACCAGAACGTGTCCATATCTTCTCATTACGCACCAATTCCAAAATCCGTGATCGCGCTGGTGTGAGACGTTCTACATTTCCACCACAATATCGCAAACCCAGCATCTGCGCTTCCGGCTCTAAAGCAGCCGGTACCGACAAAACCAATCGTGCTACAAGACCAAAAGGTGCCATTGTATAGCGACTAACAAAACGCAAAAATGTGATCATTTCTGCCTTTAATGGGGGACAATCAAAAACATGAAGCAGAGAGCGTAATTTTTCACGCGCCACAGGAGCAGACTTTTGCCCATCGGCTGTCTGCTCTCCAACGTCCACAACAAAACCGCAAAGCTCACGCCCCATCAACGGAACCCGAACAAAGGAACCAACGTTCACCTCCATAGAAGATGGAACTTTATAACTATAAGCGTGAGCAACAGGAAGAGGAACCAATACGGATACAATCTTTTCCTCTATCATGTTTGAATTCATCTTTTAAACCAATCTACGACCTATTGAACACCAACAGGCCTAAACCTTAATCTTTAAACACTCTTATAAAATTCATTGCAGGATTCAATCCCCCCGATTACAACACTTTTCTAACAAAAATTCTTTTTAATACTCATTTCATCACCAAAGTGCCAATAAAAGAACCAATCTCATCGTCTATAATAAAAAACTCTATAGCAAAAAAAAAACAGCGCCATTCTTCTGTGCAAATAAAGCGCATCACTATTAAGCATTCAACATGCTATCGGTTAAGTGCATCCTTCAACAAAGCGATCCCATAATATGACTTCTTCCCAACGCACACTTTTATTTTTTTACCGCCTCATATCTCAATTTATCTTCAACAAACTGATTTATAAAGATATAATCATCATTTTACCTATTGTAATAAAACCCTCAATACGATGAATTTTTCTCATTTCAACCCCATCGAGGAACATTTGTAAATCCTTATTGATGAAAGAGTATCCCATGATTTTAATTATAGGGAGAATAATATTGCAAATGGAGCCGTTACAATATTCACCTTGGCTTTGTGCCAAAACGTGAAAACACATGTATACATCTTTCAGCTTGATTGAGAATCAAGCAACAATACAAGCAGCACAAAAGCGTATTGTTGAAGAATGGAGAACACAGAATAAATCAATGTAATTGACCATAAAAAACCCTTCATGCGTAAAATTTTACAGGCGTTCTTCAACAGTGTTTTACGACAAAATAAATCCATCCGCTTTCATCAAAAACAAAGTTAAACATACCCCCTAAAAAAGGAAGGTATCTTATGATGCACTCTCAAATATCAAGAGCAATCGCAAATAGGAAATGAGCAAAGTGTTTGATAATGCTAGCTTATTTCCATAAATATAAAAACACCGCTACGCAAAGATGCCAATACGCAAAAATATTGGTACGCAATGAATTCTATGCCTTATCACGAGTAACACTATGAAATGGGTGTGGAAACGATAAATCATATTTCTTTACCGAAAACGGGTACATGATTAACACCATAGCATTCTTGTTCTTTACACAGATATTAATTCTTTCTCTTGCTTTTGCAGTCAACAATAGCGCATAACAAAAAATAGGATAAAGCTAAAAAGAAGAGGTTAGAGATGAAATTTTTTGTGGATAGCGCCGATATTGAAGAAATTCAAGAGTTACAGAATTTAAGCCTTGTTGATGGTGTTACCACCAATCCCTCTCTTATCCTAAAATCAGGACGCAATATTCTTGATGTTACAAAAGAAATTTGTGCTCTCGTTAGCGGACCTGTTTCTGCTGAAGTTGCAGCAACGGAATTTGAAAGCATCATGAAAGAAGCAGCTGTTTTAGCAAAGATTGCCGACAATATTTGTATCAAGCTTCCTTTAACACTCGATGGATTAAAAGCCTGTAAAGCCCTCACAGCAGCAGGACTAAAAACAAATCTCACACTTTGTTTTTCTGCCAATCAAGCCTTACTTGCCGCCAAAGCAGGCGCAACATTCGTTTCACCTTTTATTGGTAGACTTGATGATTGTGGAAATAATGGAAGTGAACTGCTTCATGAAATTCGCACAATTTATGATAACTATAACTTTGAAACACAAATCTTGGCCGCTTCAATCCGCACCGTTAATCATGTCAAAGAAGCAGCACTCAGTGGTGCTGACATTGCAACAGTTCCACCAGCAATCTTAAAAGCACTGGTCAAACACCCTCTCACCGACAAAGGGTTGCAAATATTCCTCGACGACTGGAAAAAAACAGGACAAAATATTGCTTAATATCTAGAATTTTTATTGGAAAGATCTTTTGAAAGTAACAAAAAGATCTGTTCAGCCAACTCTTCCGCAACACGTTTTTTTGCATCTTCTTCTGCTTGCAGCGTTGCATATTCTTGACGAAGTCGCTCAAAAGATGCATTCATCATTGCTGTTCCTTTTGCAACAAGAGTATTTTTCATATCCTGCAAAGTGTAAGAAGCTCTGCTCATAACAGTTCCAACAGAAGGTCGTCCCTTTCTCTTTTTCTCGAAATCAACCTCTATCTGCATAGATTCTCTTGTAAAGACGGATATCTGTAATGCCAATTGATAAGCAGGTAGAGAAGGTTTAGCACCATTTCCATACAAAAGAAAAAGCAGATGGTTGCGCACCATTTGTCCAAAACGATCCGAAGGTTCTTCCACAACAATAGAAGCAAGCTTTTGCGCTAATCCCAAAGAAGCTTGTCCAGAAGGGTATCCAGAAGCAGGATTCCCATAAGAAGCAGAATCCATTGTCATTGCACTCTGCAACTCTTGACGGTAAAGCGGTTCAACTTTGCATCCACACAACAGTGTGAATACACCAGCTAAAATGACAAGAATAAAACTTTTAAAAAACGACATTCACAATCCTTTGTGGAACAACAATGATTTTTTTCACAGGCTTTTCAATTAGCTGCGCCTTTACAAAATCCAACGCCAAAACCGCTTCTTTAATCATCACCTCATCAGCAGTTGCTGCAACGCTCACCTCACCACGTTTTTTACCATTAATTTGTACTGGCAAAGTATAGCATTCCGCAACGGTTAACGTGGGATCATAAATAGGCCAAGCAAGCGCAGATATTAAATTTTTTCCCCCTAAAGCAGCATGACATTCTTCTGCTAAATGGGGCATCATGGGTGCAATCATAGCAAGAAAAAAATCCATAGCTTGACGTAAAGAAGCTTTCATTTCATCGTCAACACTTTCTATCCTATTTAACAACGGCGCCATAATATTCAAGAATTCATAAAGGCGTGCAATAGCCCGATTAAAAGCGAATTTTTCCAAATCATCTTCTACAGCGTGGAGCGTGCGATGTGCGACCTTTGAGAGTTCCAAAGCCGCTCCCTGATGCCCTGCACAAGGCGCCACATCCTTTAAAATAGAAGCACTCACAGCCACATGGCGCCAAACACGCTGTACAAAGCGATGTGCACCTTCAACACCAGATTCTGTCCAAATGACATCTCGCTCGGGAGGAGAATCTGACAACACAAACCAACGCACAGTATCAGCGCCATAAGATGCAATAATATCATCAGGATCAACGACATTCTTTTTTGATTTTGACATTTTCTCAATCAAACCAATCGTCACTTCACTTTGATCGGTTAATTTATAAGCACACCGCTTTCCATCTTTTTCAACAATCGAAATTTCTGCTGGAGAAACCCACCCTTGATCATCTCGATAGGTTTCATGCACCACCATCCCTTGGGTAAAAAGCCCCTTAAAAGGCTCATCTACCGTCACATGACCGACCAATTTCATGGCACGCATAAAAAAGCGCGCATAAAGAAGATGCAAAATGGCATGCTCAATTCCACCAATATATTGTTGCACAGGCAACCATTCAGCTGTTGCTTGTTTGTCAACAGGTTCCTGCGCAAAAGGAGCCGTAAAGCGTGCATAATACCAAGAAGAGTCAACAAATGTGTCCATGGTATCGGTTTCGCGTTTGGCAGGTTGACCACAGGAAGGACAAGTAACATTCTGCCATGTTTCATGTCGTGCAAGAGGATTTCCTGGTTGATCAAAAGTAACATCATCAGGCAACACAACCGGTAAATTGGCACGTGGAACAGGAACAACCCCACAAGTTGTACAATGGATCATCGGAATGGGGCACCCCCAATAACGTTGACGCGAAATCCCCCAATCACGCAAACGAAATTGCACTGTTTTCTTCCCTTGCGGTTGCCCATTGAGCATTTGTTTTTCAAGCTTTTTAGCAGCTTCTTCAAAAGCTTGTCGGGGTGTCAAACCATCCAAAAAACTGGAATTGATCATCACCCCATCACCCGTATAAGGTGTTTCAGTAATAACAAAATCTTCTGCTTGCTCTCCTTTTGGTAAAACCACCGGTTTTATTGGAAGATCATATTTACGCGCAAAATCGAAATCTCTCTGATCATGAGCTGGACAACCAAAAACAACCCCTGTTCCATAGTCCATAAGCACAAAATTCGCGATATAAACGGGAATATGTACTGTTGAATCGAAAGGATGAACAGCCAAAAGGGGCGTGAGAAACCCTTGTTTTTCAGCTGTTTCAAGTGCTGCCGTTGTCGTTCCACCACACCGACAATTTTCAATAAAAGCACTCAACGCTTTGTCTTTTTTTGCCAAAGCTTGTGCAATAGGATGATCAACAGACAGAGCCAAAAAGGAAGCACCAAAAAGTGTATCAGGGCGCGTTGAATAACAAACAACCTCATCAAATTTTTCACAAACATCATCAGCATCACCTGTCGACTTTAAAGCCCAACGAATCAGCAAACCTTGTGATTTTCCAATCCAATTTTTTTGCATGGTGCGAACTTTTTCAGGCCATTGGTTCAGCTCTTCAAGCCCAGCCAAGAGATCTTCACTAAAGTCGCTAATTTTGAAAAACCACTGGGTCAACTCACGTTGTTCCACCAACGCACCAGAACGCCATCCCCGCCCATCAACAACCTGCTCATTTGCCAAAACGGTGTGGTCAACAGGATCCCAATTCACCTTAGCCACTTTACGCGCAACCAAACCCTTTTGATAGAAATCAAGGAACAACATTTGTTGACGATGGTAATATTCCACATCACAAGTCGCAAATTCACGCGCCCAATCGAGTGAGAGCCCTAATTGTTTTAATTGCCCGCGCATGACCGCAATATTTTGATAGGTCCAAGTTTTAGGATGCACTTTATTTTGCATAGCGGCATTTTCAGCCGGCATCCCAAAAGCATCCCACCCCATGGGATGAAGCACATTAAACCCCTTGGCGCGTTTATAGCGTGCAACCACATCCCCCATGGCATAATTGCGCACATGCCCCATGTGAATGCGCCCAGAAGGATAAGGAAACATTTCTAAAACATAATATTTTTCACGAGCATCTTCTTGAAGAGTCTGAAAAATTTTCTTTTCATCCCAAATTTCTTGCCATTTTTTTTCTCTCGCACGTGGATTATAGCGTTCGCCTATATTATAATGTCCAATTGTCATTCCCATTATACTCTTTTAATAAAACAGAACCAAAAACTTGTTTTATTATGCTTGACCATGGATTAACCTCATCGTCAACATTTTCGTGAAATATTTCCCTAAGTATTTTATAAAACTTTAAAAAAAACGACCAACTCTTGAACAAAAAAGGTAAAGCACAAAAACATGAATACACAAACGCCCCTCGATGCCCCTTCCGTTGAAGCATGGCAAAACCTTCAAAAAGACATTGCTGAAACATGCCAAGAGTTACAACGCCCTGTAGAAGAAATTGAACTTATCGCTGTTTCAAAAACTGTTTCTGCTATTGATATACGACCCCTTTTGCAAGCAGGCCAATCTTTGTTTGCAGAAAACCGCGTACAAGAAGCAGCACAAAAATGGCCTGCTTTACGTCAACAATTTGAAAATATTAAACTTCATCTCATTGGTCCCCTACAATCAAATAAAACAGCAGAGGCGATCAAACTTTTTGATGTTATTCAAACGGTTGACCGTGAAAAAATAGCCAAAAGCTTAGCTGAAGAAATGGAAAAACAAAAAAAGCATCTCCCCTGCTATGTTCAAGTTAACATTGGCTTAGAACCGCAAAAAAGTGGTATAGCACCACAAGAAGCTACATCTTTTGTCAACCAATGCAAAAACAATTATGGACTTGATATCATCGGACTTATGGGCATCCCCCCTGTCGACGAAAACCCCGGTCCCTATTTCGCTCTTCTAGCAAAATTAGCAAAACAAGCAGGTCTTCCAAAGCTTTCCATGGGTATGTCCAGTGATTTCAAAACCGCTCTACAGTTTGGCTCTAATGTCCTTCGCATTGGCTCCGCTTTATTTGGAAAACGCGCTGTGTAAAGCAATTTCCCCTCATATAAATCTATTCCCCCTTCAATAAATTCCCATTGAAGATTCTACGAACAAGCCAAAAACAGCAGAAATGAGAAAAATATTTCCTTCAATCTCAATAAAGGAGCAATTCTAGCAAAAAAGATTCCAGTCCCTCTTTCATCCTGTTAGCAAAATAAGCAAAAAAGCTGGTCTTCTCAAATTTCTCACCGGCACATCCACAACACGTACAATAGCTTCAAAATAGCATTACAATTTGGCTCTCATATTCTCGCATATTGGCTCTACTTTACTCCCCTCTGAACGCCTCTCCAGCAAAAGCAACATAAAAAATAAATCCTTATATAAAAGCAAAATGATAAGAGGGGCGTTGAGCATGAATGAAAAAACTGTCGCAAAATCACTAATAGCAAAAGAATATTGAATACGATTATCGCAATGATTTTCATTGAAAATTACGCATTCTCTTAACTTCTCCAACATGCGTAAACAATTTCCCCGCATGCCAATGGCGTAAAGCAGGCAAAAGAGGCTTATGGCTGCATAATACAATAACAAAACTCTTTCATGTAAGTCACTTGAGCAAAATAAACATCTCAAATACCCAATAGAGCACCAAGAGCCGCGCTAAACAACATGCTAGCAATCTATAAGATCAACGATAGCATAGAGGCTTTCTATGCTCTACAAAGCGTAAATACAGTCAATATCCGCCTGAAAAATAAAAGAACTAATCCCAAGCATATGCGCATAATACATGCAGGCAAAACAATGGCAATGAGACCGATTTCAATAACGATATTTCTTTATCTTTCTCGTAAACAAAGAGAAAAACTTCAACTTTTCATATGCGCAATTTTTCTGATTTTAAACTTTAATTAAGAAAAACCATGGGGTATTTCTTATATTTTAAAATATTGTAAATAATATTATTATCTTTTTAAGAAAAATATTAATATATACATAACATATATATGATTTATATAGTATTTTTATTTCCATTTTTAAAATTTATCTTTGACAATGATCTAAAATACGTAATAACCATTTGAAATGTATCATTGTGATACTACTTTTAATGTGGATAATTAAGGAGAATTAATATTTTTGGTTCATTCAACACATTCGGTCATATGGCGACAAAGATATCTCTGAAGTTAAATAATTTTGTAAGTATATTTGTAAGAATATACCAAAATTAAATATCTACATCTGTGCATAAAATAATTTTCAGAGATATCTATTGTGGATCACATCTTATAATCAGGATTTTTTTATAATGAATATTTGTTATGAAATTGTAAGAATGTTTTGTATTCTCATTGTCTTTATCCCTATATATGCTATTGGTTTTTAAAAGTGGTAGTTACAGTTGGAAAGTAACTATAAAATAAACTTTATATACAGTAATTCTTTTCATTATTTTTGATATTTTGGTTTAATTAATTATTAATAAACTTATTCTTTTTTTAATAAGGGAATACAAAATAAAAAACATTTAAAGCGATAATCAATAAAGCACCTTCATCTCCCTTTTTATATGATATTTTTTAGTGCCTTTGTGCGTTTATAAAAAGCTCTATACCGCAATAGTCTTTGCCATATTTGAATATCCTAAAAGCATAAAATACCTTTTTAAGAAAAACGTATCAGATTTAAAAATTGACTATTCTAATCTTTGTCATTTAGTCTAACCTCACAATGAAAAGCTTTTGGGAAAACTCTGCCACAAATATCACCATACAAAAATACAGAGGCAGATTTTTCCAAACAATAAAAAGAGGGAAACATGACTGAAAAAATTTATCCAATATCAGAAGAGATCAAAAAAAATACTTTACTCGATGAGGAAACTTATCAACAGTGGTATCGAGAAAGCATCGATGATCCAGAAAGCTTCTGGGCAAAACATGGTCAACGCATTGAATGGTTTAAACCTTTTACAAAAGTAAAAAACACTTCTTTTAACGGAGATGTCTCCATTCAATGGTACGAAGATGGGATAACAAATGTTACCTATAATTGCATTGATCGCCACCTGAAAACCCATGGAGACAAAATCGCGCTCATTTGGGAAGGAGATAATCCTTATCATGATAAAAAAATAACCTATAACGAGCTTTATGAACATGTTTGTCGTTTTGCTAATCTTTTGAAAAGTCGTGGCATTAAGAAAGGCGATAAAGTAACCATTTATCTTCCTATGATTCCCGAAGCAGCCTATGCCATGCTTGCTTGTGCTCGCATTGGAGCTATTCATTCGGTTATTTTTGCTGGCTTTTCTGCTGAAGCAATAGCAGGACGCCTTGTCGATTGTGAATCAACCTTCATTATTACCGCTGATCAAGGCTTGCGTGGCAGCAAACGGATCAACTTAAAAGACAATGTTGATCATGCTATTGAGATAGCAGCGCGCCAAAACGTGCAGGTGGACCAAGTCATGGTTATACGGCGGACTTGTGGACCCATTCAATGGATAAAGGGGCGTGATTTTTGGTACCACGAAGAGATAGCTCATACCAAAACAGCTTGTCCACCAGAACCAATGAATGCTGAAGATCCACTTTTTATTCTTTATACTTCAGGCTCAACAGGCAAACCCAAAGGTGTTTTGCATACCACAGCAGGCTATCTTGTTTTTGCCTCGATGACTCACCAATATGTTTTTGATTACCACCCCAATGAAGTTTACTGGTGCACAGCTGATATTGGGTGGATAACCGGCCATTCTTACTTGGTTTATGGACCTTTATGTAATGGTGCGACCACTTTAATGTTTGAAGGCACACCAACCTTTCCTGACAAAGGAAGATTTTGGGAAATTGTCGACAAGCATCAAGTCAATACACTCTACACCGCACCAACAGCTATCCGCGCCTTAATGGGAGCAGGAAATTCGTTTGTTGAACACTCAGACAGAACATCGTTGCGTCTTTTAGGCACAGTAGGAGAACCTATTAACCCAGAAGCATGGGAATGGTTTTATCATATAATTGGAAATGACCGTTGTCCGATTCTCGATACATGGTGGCAAACGGAAACAGGAGGGCATATGATCACACCCTTGCCCGGTGCAACCCCCCTCAAAGCAGGATCGGCCACACGTCCTTTCTTTGGTGTTCAACCCCAAATTGTTGATGCCCAAGGCAATGTTTTAGAAGGTGAAGCAGAAGGCACTCTTTGTATCAGTGATTCATGGCCCGGACAAATGCGCACACTTTATAAGGATCATGAACGCTTTATTCAAACTTATTTTTCCTCCTATAAAGGAAAATATTTTTCAGGCGATAGCTGTAGGCGCGATAGCGACGGTTATTATTGGATCACAGGACGAGTTGATGACATTCTCAATGTCTCGGGGCACAGATTAGGAACCGCTGAAATTGAATCAGCTCTTGTTTCTCATCCCTCTGTATCAGAAGCAGCTATTGTGGGTTACCCGCATCCCATTAAAGGACAAGGAATTTATAGTTTTGTGACCCTCATGGAAGGAACAGCGCCAAGTGAAGAATTGCAAAAAGACCTTATCAAGCATGTGAGACAAGAAATAGGCTCTATTGCCATATTGGATAAAATTCAGTTTGCTCCGCAGCTTCCCAAAACGCGATCAGGGAAAATTATGAGACGTATTTTACGAAAAATCGCTGAAAACGATTTTGATACTCTCGGAGATATTTCAACTCTTGCCGAACCACAAGTTGTTGAAGATCTGATTGCCAACCGACAAAACTAAAAAACACGACGAAATACAACATACGGTGGTTTTTGTTTTTTGCTAAAATTATCTCAGCATTATTACGAAAACCACCGAGGAGAATAAAAAATAAAACAATTCACGAGAAGCTCAATCATTCTAACAACAAACGCTTTTTTTCATAACAGGTAAGAAATAATTTAAGCAAAAACCTCAGGATTGGGATGCGAACAAGAATAAGAAAGTAAGATAAAAAGAGCAACATAGCTTTTTAAAATCACCCAATGTCCACTCAGTGCAAAAAAAGCCTCTGAGTAAGAAGGAAAAATAGTTCTGATGTTTATGCTAGAATCCCTTTGAAATTCCTGCTAAAATCATAAATAAGGCTAAAAAAAGAAAGTATAAGTGATAATATTCTTGAGCAAAAATATTTATCTATAACGAGGGTGTATAAAAAATATTGAAAACCATGAAATCTAAAATAAACAAGCTTACAACAAAAATCTAAAGCAATGAAAGTAAGAGTTTTTAGAATAAATGATGCAATATAAAATCAGGAGTAATAATAAAAAGTGATTCATTTTGAAAATGTCGGCCTACGCTATGGAATGGGCCCTGAGGTCCTTCGTGATATTAGCTTTCATATTCCTCCTGGATCATTTCAATTTCTCACAGGTGCCTCTGGAGCAGGGAAAACGTCGCTGATGCGTCTTATGTTTTTGGCACTCAAACCCACCCGCGGTCATATTGATCTCTTTGGAACAGACACAGCATTACTCAAACGACAAGAGCTCCCTGCGCTGCGACAACGTATTGGGGTGGTTTTTCAAGATTTTCGTTTACTCGACCACATGACCACTTATGAAAATGTCTCCTTACCTTTACGCATTAAAGGACAAGAAGAAGCAACCTATCGCAGTGAAGTGGAAGATCTTCTCTGTTGGGTAGGTCTTGGAGATCATATTCATGTTTTACCACCGGTTCTTTCCGGTGGGGAAAAACAAAGGGTAGCCATTGCACGCGCACTCATTGATCAACCTGAAATTCTACTTGCCGATGAACCCACCGGAAATGTCGATCCGCCCTTGGCAAAACGCCTCCTCCGTTTGTTTATTGAATTAAACCGTTTTGGAACGGCTGTTATCATTGCCACCCATGATATTGCCTTAATGGAACAAGTTGCAGCACGGCGTATGCTTCTCCATAACGGACGGATGACGATTCATGAATAAGTCTTTCCCCATTTTTACAAGCAATAAAAAAAATACAACAGCGATTATTCCCAGTGGTAATATTTCTGGAAAAGCATTAGTTGCCGTGATTGCTATTATGACATTTCTTTCAAGCCTCACCTTAATCGGTGTTGATTTGGTCCAACGTGCCGCCCAAAATTGGAGTAATCAGATTAGCTATGAAGCAACAATACAAATACGCCCCATTGACAATGTTGATATCAACAAAGCACTCCGTGATGCCGTACAATTGGTTAAAACATTTTCTGGTGTACAAGATGCAAAAATTGTTGACCAAAAAGCTACAGAAAAGTTACTGGAGCCATGGCTTGGAACAGGCTTCAATGTCAATGAACTACCCCTTCCCCGCCTCATCATTGTGACCCTGAAGAGAGATGAAAAAATCAATTTTGCAGCCATTAATCACGCCATTAAAACCCAAATTCCAGGAGGTCAATTTGATGATCACCGTGTTTGGGTTCATCGTTTTGCGACCATGGCACACACCACTGTTTTCATTGGTTTTTCAATTTTAGCATTGGTTTTAGGCTCTCTTATCCTCACCATCATTTTTGCCACCCGCAATGCATTGGCAGAAAATACACATATTATCAATGTCTTATATTTCCTTGGTACTGAAACTCTTTTCATTGCGCGCCAATTTGACTGGCATTTTTTTAAAACTGCGCTGCGTGGTGCTTTATATGGTGGTCTCACAAGCATATTTCTATTTTCAGCCTTTTGTCTCTGGACGAATTATAACTTGGGAAGAGTAGAAGCTAGCCAAGTAACAGCTTTGTTTGGACATCTTTCCATAAGTTCCATCCCCTACGGAAAAATCATTTTTCTTATTATTTTCGTTTCTTTTCTTACCACCCTTACAAACCGCATGACTATTTTAGCGCAACTGAAAAAAATCGATCAATGTGAAAACGGTTTATTTTAATTTTATGACTCACAACACTTTCAACTCATTGACGCAAAACAATTTAGAACGTCCTCTTCCAAAACGGCCCCACTATAATAGTTGGTCTCCCTGCTTTTTATTTCGCTATTTTCCACCGACAACCCTTACTCTTGCAATCACTGTTTTCATTTTCTGGGGCGGTTTTATTATTTTTTCTGAAAAAACCGAACGACTTTCTCCCCCAACACCTCTCCCCAAAGCGGATGCCATTATCGTGCTTACAGGCGGAGAAAACCGAATAGAGACAGGACTTAATCTCTTACAAAGGGGGTTTGGTTCACGTCTCCTCATCAGTGGCGTAAACACCACAACCAATCTGAAAAGTCTCATGCACAACATGCATATTACCCCACGGCTTATCTCCTGTTGTATTGACATTGGGCATCAAGCGATTAACACCAGAGGAAACGCCGAAGAAAGCGCCGCTTGGATCAAAAAACA
Source organism: Bartonella sp. AA9NXGY (assembly GCF_042196845.1). Classification (NCBI taxonomy): domain Bacteria; kingdom Pseudomonadati; phylum Pseudomonadota; class Alphaproteobacteria; order Hyphomicrobiales; family Bartonellaceae; genus Bartonella; species Bartonella sp. AA9NXGY. The sequence goes on along the minus strand of NZ_JBHIRB010000005.1, from coordinate 25,119 downwards.
CCACTATAGAACTCTTTATATCGTCACCCATGATTACCATGTGTGGCGCTCAATGCGAGAACTTAAATATTTAATGCCTGATATCCATTTCATTGCCTATCCTGTTAAAAAGAACAATGCTGAAAGCGCAATACAACAGATCAATCAAATCCGCATTCTTATATTCCAATATATTAAAACGCTCCAAGTCTATATCAGAACCGCATTCTAATCTTTATCCTTCTGACTTTTTAAAAACCTTGCCACCCACGAACCGCTTCATACCCTTCCACACGAGTTGCCTCTATAAAAGCTCGACAGAGCTTACCCTCATACAACGCAGAACATCCCAATGCACGTGTCACTGTATTTGCACGTTCACCCAAAACATCTCTTACATCCCAAACATATCTCACAGCGCGGATCTGTACATACCATCCCAATATATAAGCTCTTGTAAATAGAGCCCCCAGACAGCCATAAGATCTCCAGACTTGTCATAAAAATCTATTTATACCACTGTCTTACCCTTCATAAAAAATGCAAACCGCCTCACCCTATATTTTGCCACCCCCCAAGTATTACGATAGCTCTTAAATCTCTTGGGATGATTGGTAAGAGGCATGCATTACCCCTTTCTTAAACACGAACATACCAACCTTGTATGACATGCAACGAAGTAATTTTAATAGATTTAAAATGAGAAAATTTATAATACTTAGATTTCTCATTCAACAGAGAGAAGGTTAAACTATCATTATAAATCAATATATTAGAAACAATCTCTTCATTATACAAAGCGTCTTCATAAGAGCATTTTAGATCACAGATAGGAATAAGCTCAAAACGCACACCGCGACAAATACCCTACGTTTTTTATCGCAATCTTTTTTGAAATCATTTCGCTCTCTAAGATCACCTTTTGTCTGGTTTCATCCCCAAAAAGAACGAAAATTTTTAAACTCTATTGATCTGTAAACAATAATAACTCAGCTTCTTGTCTAACGCGTTCCACCTGCTCACTTCAATATCAGAACACCTCAAAAGACAGATTTCATGAGAATTTTCATTTCCTCTCAACATCTCAAAAGGCGACGATTCTTATTAGCAACGATTTGTAAACAATCCACTTTCTCTGGACAGGTTCCACTCAGCTTCCCCATTTATATGGTTTACTCACATAAAGCTAGACAAGAAAACCCTGCCTGAGAATATTCATCACTACCGCTAAAGCTCATGCGTCATAATTTTAGCGACCTCACTGCCTAAGGTGCTGTATCACATACAATATATTGATTTATAATGAAAATTTATTACGCTACAACTTGAATGAGAGCTCTCAATATCATCAGATTCTCTCATTTCAAATCTGCTCTCTATTGAATCAATCAAAACCATTTTCTTGCACATCACATAGGACTTGCACATCACAAAGGAAGAGAGCCTGCGCAGCGTAAAACTGTACAAGAAAGACATGCCTCTTATGGACTTGTCTCAAGTGCCAAGGGCTGTCGCAATACCCACGAGCTGGCAAGGTGTATGATAGTGCCAGTTTGTTACGACTCAACACTTTTTTACCGCACAATGGATAATTTAACCTTTTCAGTTTCTCTCACTTCCAATTTTGGCAGGTTGCGCACAATTTTCATTGTTTCCAAGCTTACAGTAATAACCCGCTGAAACAATTCCAATGGATAAGCTGGATTACCCACCGTTTCAACAGCATAGCGATTGGCATCATTCACAATCCCACTCGCTTTATCCGTTTTGACAACCTGCCGCTCCATAACCCATTCAAGAGCAGGCCTGCCATTGATCACATACTCATAAGCTTCAAGAGGAATATTCTGCATCGTGATATTCGCATTATAAACCACGGTGCTTTTGTCAATAGCACCACGCTTACCAGCAAATTTCATTGCTTCAACACGATAAAAACTCTTCTCATCAGAAATCACCCAAGTTCTTGGATCACCCTGTTTATAGGTAACGGGATAGGGTTCAACCTCTTCATAATTCATATGCAAATCACCAAGCTTTCGCCCCGCTGTAACAAAAGCCCAAAAATCCTCTACCTTTTTAACTGTTGGAATACGCGGCAATTGTTTAGACAGATTATGCGCATAACGAGCACGATAATCTTCAGAATGCAAAATCCCATAAACATAATAAAACAAATCATCCTTTGTTATCATTTCGCCAGGATAAGCTGCCTTAAAATAAGCCAACCCTTCGTCCGTAAGAGCATCACGCCGCTCTAAACCAGTTTCTTTGCTTTCCTCTGCAAAATTTGCAAACAAATGAACCTGATCCCCCTCCTTATTTTTCAAGGACACAGTATCTTCATAAACATACCGTGGAAAACATTGACCAGTATCCATTGCATGAAGATTAGATAAATTCTTAGTCATCAGAACAGAAAATCCACTGCTTGCTCCAATTCCCGTAACTTGTATCACCTTATTTTCAGCCGCTTGTTCCAGAGGAAAAATACGTGGCATTTGTAAAACTCTATGGTTAAAAACACGATTGTAATAGAGCCACTGTTGTGTAAAAGGACGATAAAGGCTCTGGGTAATATACGTATCTTTAAATTTAAAAGCTTTCCCCCTTATTAATTCTTCTTTAAGGCTACTACTCCAACTAATCTTTCTAGAATCTGTATTGACAAAATCGTTCACAGCATTTGCACGTGCTTTGCGATCAGAATGTAGATACGCAGCATTAAAACGCTCTACTTCACTGTTATAAAAAGCAATCATATTGCTCATATTCTTTGCTAAAGCTTCACGACTTGAGTTATATGTCCAAGCATCACGACTAGTTTGTATACCGCCAGAAAAATTTTCAAAGAGCCTTTTATCACTGCCTTTCTTGTCACCTAAGGCTAGAAATTTTTCAAAATCATTATTGCGCTGATTCAGCCAATCGCCATGCTCATCAGGTGTAATCATCTGCCAGCTGTGTTCACGTGTGATACCACCAATACTCCCCAACCTCTGAAGTTCACGGAGCTTTTCTTTTGCTGTGAGATAATCTCCAATATCACGAAAATATATTTTCCCATGCTGTTGTGCATCCGGATTTTTAACCAAAATGGAAATCGCAATAGGTGCGCGAGACCCAGAACCAAAAATCTTTCCCCCCTCCTTTCGAGAGAGTTCTCCAGAAGTTCGTTGATTCCCCCGCAAATGGAAAATATAAAGGCTGCTAAATTCCTCGATTAAACATTTTCGTAAACCATCCGTAGAGTAACTACTAATAAAACCTGCATTTGTCACAAAACCAATAACACCACAGTCTTTTATACGGTCACTTGCCCAACGAATGGCACGAATATAACTGTCATAAAGTCCATTAACATTGCTTGCTTTAGATTGAGCGGCATAGGTTTCACGAATGCGACGATCCAATTTAGGATAGCCAATATTCTGCGCATTGTCGTTTTCACTTTTTTGTCCAGAAGAATAAGGGGGGTTGCCAACAATAACACGAATATCCAGTTCCTTCTGGTGCGCCCGACGTGTACTGTTATCCACCAGCAAATCACTGATCAGGTCTTTTTCTTGCTCATAAAGCTGGAATGTATCGGTCAAACAAATTCCCTCAAACGGAACATAACCTCCCCCCATCAGACCATGATAGGTCGTCTCAATATTAATGGCTGCAATATAATAGGCTAAAAGCACGATTTCATTGGCATGAATTTCACGACAAAATTTGTGTTTCATCTCCTCTGGTTTTATCAGACCCGATTGTAAAAGCCGCGTGATAAAAGTACCCGTTCCAGTAAAAGGATCCATGATGTGCACACCCGATGAGCCAAGCGTTTGCCCAAATTCTTGCTCTAAGACATCATTGACAGAGTGCAAAATAAAATCCACAACCTCGACGGGGGTATAAACAATGCCTAGTTTTTCTACAGTGCGTGGAAAAGCATAACGAAAAAACTTATCATAAAGCTCTACAATCAACCTCTGTTTTGCTTTTGGATCCGTAATGCCACTGGCTCGTAATTTTACACTTGCGTAAAATTTTTCCAGATCTTTGGATTCCTTATCAAGATTTGCCTCATCAAGCACATCAAGCATACGCTGCATAGCACGCGAGACAGGATTCTCACGTGTGAACTGATAGCCTTCAAACAACACCTGAAAAACAGGACGCGTGATAATATGCTGTGCCAACATCTCAATCGCATCAGCTTCTGTAACAGCATCATTTAAATCATCACGCAGTTCTGCCACAAACCTGTCAAAGGCTTGACGCGCCTCAGTATCTGGCTTTGCCAGAATACCTGTTAAGCGTGCAATATGATTCTTAGCAATTTCCGCAATATTGCTCGCCCAATCCTCCCAATAATCTCGTGTCCCACACTTTTTGACAATCTTTGCCATGATGGCACGCGAAATCTCATCCACAGGGAAAGCAAGCTCCCCTTGTTCATCTGTAAAAAGGACATCACGCTCCGCTGTACCAATACCCAATCGTGCTGGTTGTGCGCGTAGTGGAAGATTGTCTACAATAGCCGTAATAGCCTTTAATTCAGTGCTCTGTGTGACACCAATAATCTCAATCACATTGCTAATATCTTGCCCGAGGGATGCCTTATTAATCGTTGCATCAAAACGATCATCATGTGCACGCAAAGCATTTAAAATTTGCCAGATAACCCGATATTTATCATTGTTGTTCAAAGCCTGTTCCGCTGGAGTATCAAGAGGAATACCAATTGGCAAAATGACATATCCCATCTTTTTACCCTCAGAGCGACGCATCACCCGCCCAACCGCTTGCACAACATCAATCTGGCTCTTGCGTGGATTTAAAAACATGATCGCATCAAGAGCCGGAACATCCACCCCCTCAGACAAACACCTTGCATTGGTTAAAATACGACAAACATCATCCCCACTATCAGCTTTCAGCCAATCAAGTAATGCACCACGATCCTTTGCATTGAAAGCGCCATCAACATGCTCAATTTCACACTTCAGAAAATGTTCATTTTCTGTATCCTCTTTCGTATAATCAAGATATTCTCTAACAACCGCAGAAAACTCATCACGAACGAGTTTAGAACTTTGAATAGTTTTACAAAACGCTAAAGCACGATGCATAGGATATGAATCCGTACCAACATCAGCCTTCATATTTTGTTTTGTCAAAGCCTTATAACAGCCAATAATCTTCGTTGCATCATCAAGAATAAGCTCAGAATCGCTATCACTAAGGCGCTTCTGAACAGCGGAACTGACCAATTTTTCGTCCATTGCTAAGACAATAACCTTATAATCTGTTAAAAGATCATTTTGTACTGCCCATGAAAAACCCCGATAAAAAAGTGTTTTACCAAAAAGCTTTTCATCATCCATCGAAGCAAGAACAGCATTAACTTCATTCGCGCGACTTTTTGCGTTATCACCAAAAATACGTGGTGTCGCTGTCATATAAAGGCGCTTCTTGGCGCGAATAACATCATTGGAATGCACCTTAACAAAATTGGATTCATCCTCTCCCACCAGCGTTGCCCCTGTTGTACGGTGCGCTTCATCACAAATGATAAGATCAAATGTTGGCAAACCATAGTTTTTCTGAGCATCAGCAATCACCTGAATGGATTGATAGGTTGCAAACACAACGGTCATCTTATCTGCAACACTCTTCCCCACCTGATCTGCAAGTTTAGCCGCATTAGTTGTCGCCGGAAAAGCAAGATCAAACACATCAATTTCAGCAACATCATCACTATTTTTACGACGCTTTCCCACTTGTGTATCAGAACAGACAGCAAAGGATCTCAATCCAATTCCTGCATCCGTTGTCCATTCACGCACCGTCTGTGACATCAGCGCCAAAGAAGGAACAAGAAACAAAACAAACTTGCCTTCACCTGCCAAATCCTCAGCAATTTTAAGACTGGTAAATGTCTTACCAGTCCCACAAGCCATAATGAGCTTACCCCGATCTGCTTGAGCAAGCCCAGCACGCACATCACGCAATGCCTCCAGCTGATGTGGACGCAGCTTCTTTTTATCCTCCAAAACAACTTTGCCCTGGGCTGCAAAAATTTCCCAACGGATCGGACTTTGTTGTATATCGGAAAGATTAATCCGTATAACAGGAATATCTTGCCCCCGTATCATTATTTCAGCGTTATCACTCCAAGCACGTTCAGTACTATCTATAATAACACGCCGCTTGAATGGAGCTTTCCCTGATGCCGAAATAAAACTATCAATATCTGCTTTTCTAATCCGATAGGCTGCATCATAAAATTTACATTGGATTGCCGCAAAACCCCCTCCATCACGAAGCTTTGCCACAAGATCGATACCAGTATCATGACCATCCCAATCATTTTCATGAGCCCAATCTTTAAAGGTTTGAATCTTCTCATAACACCCAGACTGAAGAGGATCATGTATCAGATAAGCAAGAGCAAAACGCTCAAAATATGTACCTTTATCTCGTTCGGTACGCGCTTCATCACGATAGCTCTGTAAAAGCGATTGCAGCGTCGTCATGCTTTTCTCTCTATTAAAAACATTTTCAATTATCGAATCTAGACCTATTCATTAATGCCTCTTGTTCTACCCAAAAAACTTAAAAAAAGCTTAAAATTGCTTGATTTTAAGATATTTCGTCTATGCTTAATTAAATCAACAAGAGAGAATCTTTTGATCCTTTTGAGTATCCCCCAAATCATATGATGCATTTACTGATGTCTATATCCCTATGGAAATAAACGGTAAGGCGTGATGATTTTGAAAATATTTTTTGCCTTTTGTAAGAATACAAAATAAAGTGCACAATAATTTTAGGATTTAGCTTAAGAATGAGAGGGGGGAAATGGATACGACACCTGCGAACACACAAGACACCAAGGAAGAAACTCCACACACAAAACAGCGCATTTTACGAACGATCATGCATATAATTTCACTATAATACGCAAAATATTAGTCGTGATATTCAAAATATTGATTTTTGAAATATTTCTTTGTCTTTTGTTCTTTCGTAGACTAATTATTTGCTTCTTATACTTTATAGCGGGTGGTTTTAGAATTCTTTTTTATCTGTACAATATATTGATTTATAATGATAATATAGCGTCATTCATATTAAATTAGAACTCTGAATAACGTAAGATTTTCTCATTTCAAATCTGTTTATCTTGAATCAATCAAAACCACCTGCTTGCACATCACAAGCGGGATGAGTGTGTGGAGAAAAACTGTACAAGAAATGACTAAAAATGGCTCTTATGAACCGCCGCCTTAATGCAAGGTCTATCGCAACACCCACGAGCTGGCAAATATAATGATGGTGCCGGCTTATTACTTCATAAGCGTAAAGATGGAGGTGCTCAATAGATTTACCATGAACAGCGTCGCAAAATAGGCTTGGATACCTTGAGAAATGTTTCTTTAAAACAAGAGTGTTAATGTGCAACACAATGGCGCTCTGTATCGAACTTGTAGCAGGAGGAAGAATACCATACCAACTAGACATACCAGTGCTCATCACTAGCGCCATTATGTTCTTTAGCAGCATAACTGCAGCTTGGTATTACGATGTTCTCTTACTTCATCTCACATCTGCTGAATATGAGCTTATTCTTTTTCAATAAATGAAAGCCCCTTTCATTCATACATCATTCAAAATAAGAAGTTATCCGCCTCTCAAACTTTTTGTCTTCCTCACCAAACTCATGAAATCAAACCCGCATCTCACGGTATTAGTTCCTAAGATCACGCCCCCTACCGAGTATCTGACGGCATCCTTACCCTAGAAACTCAAATGGTTTGTTTATCCTTCAGCTCCAAAATCATGAGATAAGGCAGAAAAAAGCGATGCCTTAAACAAAATATTCTAAAGAAAGCTAAGTTACTCGCATAAAGGAACAGAAAATGGCTGTGTCTTAGGTCACATTTTAAAACTTGAGCACGATCATAATTTATTTGCATAAACCTAAACACCTATAATTTGCACCACCTTCTGCAAAACTAAAAGTGAGAAATCCTCATAACCTCTTTTCCGAAAATCTTAAAAAGACTAAACGAAACCTCTTAAACTGCTCAACTATCTCGATACCAGTTCATTTTTTTGGAAGAACGCAGGTTTAAGCTGTTTTTGGCATCAACCTTCTTTTTTGTTCTTTTGTTTGTTAGCAGATATACTATTCCCTCGCCTCTTTTTAGGTTAAATCTTAAGAATCGCCGCGCAGTATATTTCATTTGTCCTCCTCTTCACATCTCAGAAGACGAGAATTTTTAACAAAATTCAGTCTGCAAGCAATCTCATTCTAACGGGTTCTATTTAATTTCTCCTTAATAGGATTTACTTCCATAAGACTCGACAAGAAAGATTTAAAATATTCATCATGCATTCTCAAAACATTTAATGCCTCAAGAAGGCTTATATGCCTACCATATCTCACATGATGGGGTGTCCTATAAAACGCTTACCTCTAGTGATACGTTCCACTTAATGAACAAAGCGTTTTCTAAAATAGAGCAGCAAATAATGCTAAACTTTTTCCATTCATGTTTCGCTTCATAAATGCTTCATCCAAGTGGAAAGCATCACGAACAAACATGCCCCAATTGATAAAGCTTAATCGCGTGAAAGAGCGACAACAGGGTCAAGCCGTGAAGCTTGCCGCGCTGGAGAAAAGCCAAAACATATTCCTATGAGGGTTGAAAAAGTAAGAGACATAATGATCGATTCAATAGTATAAACCAAATGAATAGGTGCCTTAAACAGAAGAAACAAGCCACCTATAGAAAGTCCAAGCAAGATTCCCAAACCACCACCAATCACACAAACCAAAATCGCTTCAATGAGAAATTGCTGTAAAATATCACTTTGCCGTGCACCAACTGCCATACGCACGCCGATTTCATTGATCCGCTCAGAAACAGTGACCAACATAATATTCATCACCCCAATACCCCCCACAACCAGGGAAATAGCTGCAATTGAAGAAATTAAAAGTGTTAAAATATTTGTACTCTCCATAACACGTTCACGGAAAAATTCAGAATTTCTAATGAAAAAATCCTCCCCGCCATGCCGCATAATGAGAAAACGTTTTATCATGGTCTCCGCTAAATATGAATCAATATCATCAGCAATCCTAACGGTAATCGCACGAACTTCTGTTGTACCAAGAAAACGCGTCTGCACTGTTGTATAGGGTAAATAAAGCTGTAAAGTATTTGATGTATCTCCACTTGCATTATTTTGCGAATCAACAACACCAATAATACGCGCAGGAACATTACCCACATTCACCACCTTTCCAAGGGGGCTTTCATGGCTATGGGGGAAAAGAACAGACAATGCTTCTTTCTCGATCACGAGATCAACCGCCCGATCATGGACACTTTTTTGATCAAAAAACTGTCCTTTGAAAACTTTGAGCCCCTGTGTCTGAAAAAATTGTTCTCCCACCCCCGCAATAATGGCATTGACTTCAATTGCACCAAAACGCACTTTCGAGCTTGCTGAAATCTGTGGTGTTACACCAGAAACATAAGGTAATCCAGACAAGGCTTCTGCATCAGCTTCAACCAAACTGGTTATTTTTTCTGCTTGTGGATCAGAAAAACTTTTACCAGGAAAAATGGTTAATGTATTAGTACCCAAACTTTTAAAATTTTCCAGAATTTTCTCTCGTGTACCATTCCCTAAAGCCACCATAGCAATAATCGCCCCAATACCGATAATCACCCCAAGCATTGTTAGAAAAGTCCGCATGCGATGTGCATTCATTGCCAACAGAGCCATCACAAACGCCTCACGGAATCGCTCAACAAAAGAACGAAAAAAGCCCAGTTTTTGTTGGCCTTTTAGATTTTGTTGTTCCTGAAGAGATTTTCCACCAACTTTTGTTTTTGCAACCCTTGACTGCTTATCAGCAATAATTTCCCCATCACTGATTTCGATAATACGCTCTGCTCTTTCAGCCACCTGCATATCATGGGTTACAATGATAATGGTACGCCCCTCTTGATGAAGTTCATCCAAAATATGCAATACTTCTTGCCCACTCTTTTTGTCCAATGCACCAGTTGGTTCATCTGCAAGAATGACCTCCGCATTATTCATGAGCGCCCGAGCAATAGAAACACGTTGTTGCTGACCACCAGAAAGCTGATTTGGACGATGATTTATCCGATCACCCATGCCCAAACGCGTTAAAAGATCCTGTGCCCGCTGTTTCCTTGCTTCCACGGCACATCCCGCATAAATAGCCGGAATTTCAACATTACCAAGAGCTGTCAATTCATTCAACAAATGGTAACGCTGAAAAATAAAACCAAAATGATTACGTCGCAAAGCCGACAATTCATCCGCAGAAAGGGAAGCTGTTTCTTTACCAGAGATCCAATAACGACCAGAAGTTGGACGATCAAGACAGCCTAAAATATTCATCAAGGTTGATTTACCTGAACCGGAAGCACCTACAATTGCCACCATTTCACCACGTTTAATGGTAAGATTGATGTCTTTCAAAATGGTAACAAACGCTTCGCCCGCAGGAAATTTGCGCACAATATTTTCCAAGACGAAGACAGCATCTGCTTGATTTGTGCTCATGCTTTAACTCTCGTCTTCGCTGTGCATGTGAGAAGACTCTGGCATCACTCCATCAGACGAACTAGTGACGACGACATCACCCTCGTTAAGTCCTGAAACAATCTCTGCCATAACCTTATTATTCAACCCAACGCTCACCTGTTTAGTAACCACCTTATTTTCCCCCACCAAAACAGAAACCCATGCTTTACGCTCTCTTGTCTCATCGCGTAAAGCATCACTTGGAACCAACAAGACATTCTGCGCGCGCCCTAAGATAATATGAACTTGAGCAGTCATATAGGTTCGCAAAAAATTGTCCGCATTATCAACATGTAGAATTCCATTGTAATAGATAGCCGATGATATTAAAGCACTAGAACCACTCACCATACCAGGATTAATACTCACATCAGCACGAATTGCTTCAGGAGCCGGCTCTACTTTTTCTAAAACGCCTTCATAACGACGCTGTGAATTACCTAGAACTGTAAAATAAAGTGGTTGTCCAGCTCGGACTTTAAGAACATCTGCTTCTGAGATTTGCGCCTTGATCGTCATCTTTGATAAATCACCCAAAATAACAATTGTTGGCGCCGACTGAACCGCATTCACATTCTGCCCTTCTTCCACAACTGTTGCCAAAACCGTTCCCGCTGAAGGGGCAGTGATGCGTGTATAACCTAAATTAACCTCTGCACTCTCCACATCAATTTGTGCTTGCACAATCTGCTGACGAAGTTGTTCAATTTGCGCCTCGCGTATTTTCACCTGTGTCGCAGCCTCATCGAGGTTCGCACGTGAAACCGCACGTGTTTCAATCATTTTTTTCTGACGCTCTAAATTTTTCTGTGCAAGAGAAAGATAGGCTTCTTGTTCTACCAAACTCGCATAATAATGCGATAATGCTGCTTTTTTTCTTTTTAAATCATTTTCCTGATCTGTAGGATCAATTTCTGCCAAGAGATCGCCTTCTTTCACAACACTCCCAGGGGAAACATGCATTGACACCACACGCCCTGTTGCTCGCGCACCAACAGCCACCAACCGGTAAGGACGTACAAGACCAGAAGCTAAAACACTTTCCTCAATATCCCCACGTTTCACCACAGCGGTTATATAAGTTGGAGTAGATGTTCCAAAAAAAACAGAACGTAACCATAACAACAAGAGAATGAGAAATATAGCAGTTAAAAAGAAGGAAAGTTTTTTGTGTTTTGTAATGAAATTTTTGAGTAAGTTTTTTTTCATTTCCCTACCTTTGCACGCGAACGAGGTGCATTATCAACGACTTCTGGACGCGATACATCAACAACGCCATCCCAGCCCCCCCCCAATGCTTTCATCAACGTGATATATTGCGTAACCAAAGAAACACGGCTATCTTTAAGTGCCATTTGTGCAGAATAATAAGAGCGATCAGCATTTAACAATTCAAGAAAACTAGTATTTCCATTCTCAAAAAGGTTCCGTGAAAGTTTTAAGGAATGAAGAGAAGCTTTATTCGCAACGATTAGCTTTTCTAAGCGTTGATGTTCCTTCGTTAATCTTACAAGCGCATTTTCTACATCTTCTAAAGCTTCCAACACAGCAGCTCGATAAGTAATAAAAGCTTGATCACGCTGCGCGCGCGCTACCGCAATAGAAGCCTCGACCTGACCTCCATTAAAAAGAGGAAAACGAAGACTAGGTCCAAAAGACCAGCCAATCGTTGAATTTTTCCATAATTGATCAATTGCCGTTGCTGCTGTCGAAATATTACCTGTTAAAGTAAGTGATGGATAACGATCTGCTTCACGTTGACCAATCCGTGCTGTCGCTTGCGCATATTGACGCTCTGCCCGTCGCAAATCTGGACGTGTTAACAAAATATCGGCTGGAATTCCTGCTGGTATCGGCCAGCGTGGTTGTGGAATCTTTGCATGCTTAGCATTTTTTTGTAAAAGATCCTTCAATGCCGTAGGCACACGACCAGTTAAGACAGAAAGGCGATGAACGCTCATTGCTAAATTCGCTTCCATCTGTGATATATCTGCTTCTGTATTTGCCATTTGTGCTTGCGCATTTGAAACATCAAGCTCAGAAACATCACCAGCTGTTAATCTAGCGCGCATCAGTTCATAAGTTTTACGTTGTGATACAGCAATTTGCCGCACAATAAACAACTTTTGTTGCCAGCCACGCATTTGCACATAATTTGTTGCCACATCTCCTAGTAATGTCACCATGGTAGCGCGCATATCTTCCACAGCCGCATCAAGGCCATAACGCGCTGCTTCAACCGCACGTTTATGCCCACCAAAAAAATCAAGCTCCCAGCTTGCATCAAAACCACTACTATACTGGTTGAACAATGCATCAGACTGTCCAGAACGACTACGGGTTCCTGAAATTGAATTGGACACATTTGGCAAAAGAGTTCCCACAACCTGTCCTAAACCCGCACGCGCCTCACGTACCCGAGCTTTGGCAACAGCAACATTATTATTTCCAGAAATCGCGTAATCCATTAACGCATCTAGAACAGGATCATTCAAATGCCGCCACCATCCGGCAAGCGCAACGGGCTGCCCAGCAGTCTGTGCAGATTTTTCTCCCCAAACTGCTGGAACACGAAAAGATGTTTTCTGGTAATTAGGACCAACCATACATCCTGACAAAAGCAAACACAACAAGACACTAAAAAATAATCCACGAGAAGCGCCCCATTTGAGATTTCTGATATACATCCAGTCTCCCGCATTCTTTCAGAATCATTATTTAATATTAATACTTTATTTACCTCTTATTTCAAACTTGACGTGAAAAATCAAATACAGTTTGCACAGGAATATGATCTGAAGGACGTTCCCATCCGCGCGCATCACGAAAAATCGAAAGATCTACAACAAAAGGGGCTAAATCTTGAGAAGACCAAACATGGTCAAGCCGCCGCCCATAATCAGTAAATGCCCAATCGCGAGCACGATAACTCCACCATGTGTAAAGCTTGGTAGGAACAGGAATATGCAACCGCATCAGATCAACCCATCCACCTTGACAACACAAATCCTGTAAACGCTCGGTTTCAATGGGAGTATGGCTTACAACCTTCAACAATTGCTGATGAGACCAAACATCCTCTGCCAAAGGAGCAATATTTAAATCTCCCACCAAAAGAGAAGAAAGACCATCGCCTTGATCCGCACGAATGGAGGACATTTCTTCTAAAAAATCAAGCTTATGACGAAACTTTTCATTCACATCAGCATCAGGGATATCTCCCCCAGCAGGAACATAAAAATTATGAATCCGCAAGCTTCTCCCATGGGCTTCCACAATAACTGAGATATAACGGCAATCTTGGTTTTGGCAAAAAAAACGTTTTTCTACCTTTTTAAAAGGCAAACGAGAAACAATAGCCACCCCGTTATAAGATTTTTGTCCACTCAATGCGATATGCTTATAACCCGCTGCTTCAAAAGCCTCCACTGGAAATAAAGCATCTGGACATTTTGTTTCCTGTAGACACAAAACATCTGCGGAAAAGAGTTCCAAATACTGAAAAACCTGTGCAAGACGCAAACGAATAGAATTAATATTCCAAGTCGCAATACGAAAGAACATTTGTTTTAATCCCAATGACGTAACACTCTTTCTTCATTTCTTCGAAGGAAGTGTGAACATCCCATTAGCGAACCGGACGTCTGTCCGCACATTCATAATCTGCACAGTAGTTTCCAAATTTTGTTGGTCAACAATTGTCCACTGTCGCAAAGCAGAGCCTTTAGAATCAAAAACCATCCTTATTTGCCCTGCCCCAATCGTTTTATCACGCAGAACAATCGTCACGGCCCCTGGATCTTCGCGAAATGCGAACAAGCGCCCAGAAGATACATCAATTTTATCATCCAACAGAAATTTCATTGGCGTTTGCGAAAGTTGTGAAAAGTTCCAAGTATTCAAAGCCCGATTGTTAATGCCCACAAATTGACCATCTGCAATAATCTGTAAAGGCATTTTCTTGTAAATAAAACGAATTTTCCCTGGACGCTCTAGATAAAACGTTCCTTGAGACATCTTTCCCTTTGGACTAAATTGAATAAAATCACCTGTCATTGTTTTGATTGCCGCAAAATGGTTCACAACATTTTGCGCCTTTATCACTTTATTAGAGGCTTGCGAAAAAGCAGGAACAGTTAAACACCAAAAGATAATAATTCCCACCAACCCAAAGACTCTTCTTTGCAGTAAAAAAGACGTTTTCATAAAAAATGCTCCCAAGCAATACTTAATTGACTTTATAATTCATAACTTAAGTGATCAACGACGAATAAATACCCTTCTTTATAAGATAAAGATATTGTTTGAAAAAAATATCAAAAGATTTTTAAAAGTATTTTTCTTCGACAGTCTCCAAAATTTTTCGCTTACCCATATCATTAGCTGGACTAATGATGCCTTCTTCTTCTATCCTTTCGATCAATGTGGCGGCACAGTTATAACCAATGCCTAAACGACATTGAATATAAGAAGTTGAAGCCTTACGATCACGAAGCACAATAGCAACAGCTTGACAATAGGAATCATCTGCTAAAGAAAAAGCTAAAGAAACATCCTTTTTTATTTCTTGCGGTATCGTTTCCAAATAATCAGTCTGCGTTTAAGTTTCCGAAATCATCAAATTTTCCTGCTTTTCTGCTGATTTTCTAAACGCATAATATATTCTTTCCCACCCCTAATCTATGAAGCAACATAAATTATAGTCAATACATAATGGATTAAGGACTAAACATATTACTCGCGAACCTGAAAGCTCTTTTAAGTGTCAAAAATGCTTTTTTGACTTCCTTCCCACCCAAAAGAATAAAAATCTTCATCCGAACCACTCTGTAAACAATTTGGAGTTTAGCAAATTTCACTTAGCTTCCCACCCCATATAATTCATTTATATTAAGACTCGACAGATCAGCCTTGCCCTAAATATTTAGAGCGCACTTAAAAAGACACTTAAATACCAAGTCTTACATGCTTTTACACCTCTACACTCGCAATGACATTATTTTATACCAAGATATTGATTTATAATAATTTATCTTTTTAACTTAAATCATAACGCCAAAGACAATAAGATTCTCTCATCACATACTCTCTCATATTGAATCAATTCAAATCATTTGCTTGCACGTTACAAGCAAGGTTGGTGTATGGATAAAAGTTATAAAAGAATCCCCTTATAAGGAGTCTCAAGTACCAAGGAGCTATCGCAAATTGAGAGCTGGTATATGAAAATGCAGACTTTCTACGATACAATAGGATAAACACTTGTTATACAAGGTATTATAAAAACAACTATAAAGATTTTTCAAAAGCGCTCTTCTTCAGCAGGCACTAAAATTTCTCGTTTCCCTGCGTGATTTGCTGGACTAATAATACCTTCTTCTTCCATCCTCTCAATCAATGTCGCAGCGCGGTTATAACCAATGCCTAAACGGCGTTGAATATAAGAGGTCGAAGCCTTACGATCACGAAGCACAATAGCAACAGCTTGACTATAGGGATCATCTTCTGAAGGAGAAGACAAAGAAACATCAGCACCATCCTCTTCAACTTCTTGCGTAATTGTTTCTAAATAATCCGGTCGTGCTTGCGCTTTGAGATGCGCAACAACCTGCTCCACTTCATCATCCGCAACAAAAGGCCCATGCACACGCTGAATACGTCCTCCTCCCATCATAAAGAGCATATCTCCTTGTCCCAATAATTGCTCGGCCCCCTGTTCGCCTAAAATTGTTCGGCTATCAATTTTTGAACTCACAGAAAAAGAAATACGTGTAGGAAAATTGGCTTTGATCGTCCCAGTAATAACATCGACAGAAGGACGCTGTGTCGCCATAATTACATGGATACCGGCAGCACGTGCCATTTGTGCTAAACGTTGAACCGCTCCTTCAATATCTTTACCAGCAACCATCATCAAATCAGCCATTTCATCAATAATGACAACAATATAGGGCATAGGACTAAAATCAAGTGTTTCCGTTTCATAAAGAGGCTCACCAGTCTCGCGATCAAATCCAACTTGAATTGTCCGCACCATTGTCTCTCCCTGACTTGCAGCTTCCCTAAGACGTGCATTAAACCCATCAATATTACGAACGCCTAGTTTTGACATTTTACTATAGCGTTCTTCCATTTCACGAACAGCCCACTTTAAAGCAATCACGGCTTTTTTAGGATCTGTCACCACGGGTGTTAATAAATGGGGAATGCCATCATAAACCGAAAGCTCAAGCATTTTCGGGTCCACCATAATGAGACGACATTGTTCAGGTGTCATACGATAAAGCAATGATAAAATCATTGTATTGATAGCAACAGACTTTCCCGATCCTGTTGTACCAGCAACCAAAAGATGGGGCATTTTTGCTAAATCTGCAACAACAGCTTCCCCCCCGATTGTCTTACCCAAAGCAAGTCCTAGCTTGGCTTTGCTGTCAATAAATTCTTGCGCCTGCAACATTTCTCGTAAATAAACCATCTCACGCTTTGCATTAGGCAATTCTATTCCAATAACATTACGTCCTGGAACCACCGCAACACGCGCCGAAATCGCACGCATCGAGCGTGCAATATCATCTGCCAAACCAATGATACGGGAAGACTTAATGCCTGCAGCCGGTTCAAATTCGTACAAAGTTACCACCGGTCCAGGACAAGCATCTATAATTTTTCCTTTGACTCCAAAATCTAACAAAACCCCTTCAAGCTCCTGAGAATTTGCTCTTAAAACAGCAGGAGAAAGTTTTGCATCCTTAACAGACGGTGGTGGAACCGAAAGATAATCTACAAGAGGAAGAACAAAACCACCCTTTGAAGAAGCTGTTAAAGACTTTCGATTTTTAACAGGAGAAACATAGGCTTTATTTTGATTTTCCTCACACTTTACTTTTTCACCTAAAAAAGTTGGCTCAATCCGATCAAATGGCTTTCCTTGCCCTTTACTCTGAAAACGCCTTTTGAAACAGAATAAACGAAAAAAACGCGCTTGTAAAAAATAAAAAAGATGCAAAAGAGCGCCACAAGTTGTCGCAAAAAAACCATGATTTTCACGATCCTCCTCTGTGGCATATTCCGCATCTTCTTCCAACTCAAAGACTGGATTAACGATTTCGTCTTTTGGAATGCTTTTTTCTTTTCTTTTCTTTGTTCGACGCCGCCATATCACATTACCAGCAAAAGCAGCGGTGAAAAAACCTAAAAGAATAAAAACAACACTGAAAAACACCGTGTAAGGAGGAGAAAGAAAAAGAGGAAAGACTGAAGAAGCAACACTTAAAACTTTATCTCCTAAAACCCCTCCCAATCCCATTGGCAATGGCCAATAAGTAAAAGAAGCAATAGGTGACATAAGAGCAAAAGCAATTAAAAAACAAATCGTTGATAGCACCCATAAAAAAAAGCGTAAAGTCAAATTGTAGATATTCTTTTGCGCCAACAAGAGAAAAGACCAAAATAACGGTGGCAACAAAACAGAAAGACTTGCCAAGCCAAAAAACTGCATAATAAAATCTGAAAAAATTGCCCCCATCCACCCCATAAGGTTTGTAACCTCATTTGTACTTGCATGAGTTAAAGATGGGTCCGCAACATTCCACGTCGCCAAAGCAAACACACAAAAAATAATAAAGCCCAAAAGCCCGAGCCCAATAAATACTCCTATCTGACGTAAAAACATCTCAATAAGACGCGAACCTTGAGAATTTCGCACTTCTAATGAATCATAAGGAGAAGAACTTCGGTGCATCTATCAATTCCAAATACAAAAATTTTATATTTTAAAGAGTTATAACTCCCTCTCTCTCTTAAAAAAGGATGAAGCTTAAACTCTGTACCAATTTGTAAACAAATAGCCTGTAAACAATCCGACTTCTTATCTAGCGCGTTCTACCTTCTAACCACTTCATATCATTCATATACCACCACCCTAAGAGATAATCCTTCATAAGGCGCACAAAAAGCTCTCCCTGAATATTTATCACACGATCAACCAAAAAACACCTTATGTGTAAAGTGTTACATGGGTGCTATAGGCACCTTCTTAAACAAATAATATTTTTTACGCTACATCATGATAACGGCGAAATATGAATACTGTTTTAACCATCACGAATGACCACAATTTTTTATCTATTTTTATCTATCATACTAACGAAATGTCCCCCTTCAGGACAAGCATACTGAAGTAACTCACACAACTTAAAAAATACACGACCATCTTTGTTTATTTTTAGTTTTCTTTTTTATCAACCAAGTGTAAAAAGAATTGAAGAAGATATTAAAAAAAGCTTATCCGATAAATCTGTAAGATGAATCACATAAATGATTAAGCAGAAAAACTCTGAAAAACCAATCTGTCATCAGATTGGCGCTAAAAAGAAACCTCGTTTTTGTAAAGCAGAGAGAAAAGTAAAAGTTAAGATATTTTAGGCAATGTAAAAAGATATTCTTTTTAAAAGAAAGCAAACTATAAACAATGGAAGAAGTATTGTGTGTTCTAATCGCAATAAAGACGTACAACCCAATAAAAAAATTAAATCTCATAAAACTAAACAATGTGATCTGCTCATTGCAGGAGGAGCGGCTGTCGGTTTAGCCCTAGCGATAGCACTCAAGCAAACAGCCCCTAATCTGAAAATAAAAATCGTTGATGCTGCTCCACAAGGAGATACCCCTGCTTCTAACATACGAACCATTGCCCTTGCTGCTGCTTCTATTCGTATGTTAAAACAATTACAATGTTGGGAATCTATAAAACCCTATGCGCAACCCATTCATTCAATGATCATCACAGATACAAGCACAAATGATCCTGTCAAACCCACTCTTTTAACCTTTGAAGGCGACATTAATCCCGGCGAGCCCTTTGCTGCTATGGTAGAGCATAGAGAACTCATCAACACTTTAAAAAAACGTGTCAAAGATCTCAATATCCCTGTTATTACAAACACCCGTGTCATTGATTTTCATCAAGAAGACCAACATACAACCGTCACTTTAAATAATGAAGAGGTTTGGCAAACAAAATTGCTTATTGCAGCTGACGGAGCCCATTCGAAATTACGCCAAAAAGCAGATCTTAAAAACTTTTCTCATCCCTATAAACAAACAGCAATCATCTGCACAGTTGAACATGAAAAACCCCATAATGGTCAAGCAATTCAACATTTTTTACCTGCCGGTCCTTTTGCTCTTCTCCCTCTTAAAGGCAACCGATCCGCCATTGTGTGGAATGAAGATCATAAAACTGCGCAATATTATCTCAAAGCTGATGCACTTATTTTTGAAACAGAACTCGAAAGACGCATTGGCCATCGATTAGGCAAACTCTCTTGGGATGGCGAACGTCAAGCTTTTCCTTTGAGTCTTTCTTTAACACGTCAATGCGTTAAACCACGTTTTGCTCTCGTTGGCGATGCCGCCCATACCATCCACCCCATTGCAGGACAAGGACTCAATTTAGGATTACGCGATAGCGCTGCGCTGGCTGAAGTGATTATTGAAACAGCACGACTAGGTCTTGACATTGGCTCCCTCACGGCTTTAGAGCGCTATCAAAGCTGGAGACGTTTTGAAATTGTCCGTATGGCTTTAAGCAATGATTGGCTTAATAAACTCTTTTCTAATGATAGCCTTCTTTTACGGATGCTCCGCGATACCGGCCTTGGAATCATTAATCAAGCACCAAAAATAAAAAAATACTTCATTCAAGAAGCTGCCGGACTCTCTCCAAATGCCCCACGTCTTCTACGCGGCTTCCCACTTTAAGAAAAAATTCATACTATTTTACAACCTTTCCCTTCCTCCTTCAAAGAACAAAAAATTCCTATCTCATCCAATCTGTTTACAAACCGGATTCCTGTCGAGTAATTTTTTCTTGACTTCCTCCTCCCATATTTCACTTAACATAAAACTCGACAAGCAAGCTACATTATGAGAGTATTCACTACGCACTGAAAAAAACGTTTAATATCTCAAAGAGGTTGTTGCTTTATATCACCACACCTTAAAAGAAGCCATTTCACGGCATAATAAAATAAACAAGACTTTTTAGCACACAACACTTTTATTTATAATAATAAGTTCATTGTTCTCATATTGAGTGAGAAATCTAAAGATCATAAAATACCCTTATTTCAAATCTCTCTCATGTTGAAGCAATCAAAATCATTCGCTTGCACATCACAAGCGAAAGTATCGTATAAATAAAACAATTAAACAAAGCGACAAAAGCCTCCCTCTCTCAAGAACTAAGGACTTTAGCAATATTGGAGGCGAGTAAAGTATATAATGGCACCGGCTTATACTTTTTATTGAAGTAAAAATGGTGGTGTACAATGGATTTTATATGCTCATAGAGACTTTTACGTTATACTATTCACGAGAAGCGCTATAAAATAAGCTTAGTTGCATTGAAAAATTTTTCTTTTAAAAAAGCGCGTAAATTGGAAACATAAATGTATTCCGTTTGGGGCATTCTGCTTCTCAGACAAACTCTTTAACTTATTGTGGAATACCACACAATTTTAGAAAAAATATTCCGATATATAACAAAGTGTTCCGCACTCTATACCATCACACACAATTGTAAAACCGCATATCATTCCCTTATTTCACACCATAAAAGAAGATAAACTGCAATAGAAATAATCCAATCCTTTTATTTTCAAATAAGCTCTTTATTCATTATTCATAAACGCTCAGAAATGAATTTTAATCACAAACGCTCAGAAATATGTCATAAATTCTATAAAACCCATAACAGCCATAGAAATTTTCCATTTTTCTACACACTCACTCATCTCAACTAAACGAACGATAAATAAAGTAAATGCCTCATATATAATCTTACAGAAAAAAGACCAAACAAAATCTATAACATCAGGCTTGTTCTACAGAACAGTATTTCAAAAATATAAGTATGCTAATTTATTAACATATTAATTGATAAAATTATCATTTTACATATTGAGTTAAAATCCCTATGCAATAAATTATTCTCATTTCGACCATTTTTGTAAATAATCAATAAAACTCTTTATTTACATAGACTAAAAAGAGCAACGTTAATGAAACGATAAAAAGAAGTAAAATACCCCCCTCTCTCAAATGCCAAAAGCAATTACAATATTTCAACCTGGCATCATCATTATGCTTGCCAGATTATGACAACAAGACCTTTTGCATTTAAATAAATTGTTCACGCTCCCTATTGTTGTATTTGGTAACTCAATACTTTAATATATTTGTTCAGTATGTTTATACAATCAAATTACCCAAAAGAGCATACTTCTTGCATTTACATTCCTTAGTATTCCCTTATCTTGTAAATATCGCACACGTGTTACGTTACTTCGAGTTCATCAAGTGTATACCCATTCTCCAACCACTCTTTAATCCACTTAGGTCTACGTCCACGCCCATTCCATAATTCCCATTGGTTATTGGGATTTCTATAATGGCGCTCTTTGCTCACAAGATCAGCGATATCAATTCCATGGGCATTAGCAATTTCAAGAATTTTTCGTCGCGCATTTTGCTTTTCCTTTGCTTGCCGTTTTTTTAATTCCACATCGATTTGTGTACGCATCTCTTGTAGCTCATCAAAATTCATATTCTTGAGATCATTCACCTTAATTACTCCCCTTGCAAAAAAGAATTTCTTTTTGCCATATTTTAAACACAATTATAGACAATTTCTGTCCATTTATTATCGAAATTAAAATTACGATACATATATCACTTTGACGGAGATGTGCTTTGAGCCACAAAGAACTGTTTATTGGTATATCAACTACCACCACTGCATCTTTTTTCAGTTCAATTACTGGAACTACTAAATGCAGTGCTCAAACACCATCACACCTCTCTGACTCTCATGAATCAGTAGTCAAAAGTAAATATAAATCGTCACTCTATAAATTATGGCAATACGCAACAAAGAACAAGCCCTCTCTGTATAATGATAGTGTAGTTCATTATAACAGTAAAACCTCCCCTTACACACAACGGCTTTTTACTTCGTATAAATTTTTTTTGAAAAGATTTTTGCAACTAGAGAATTATATAAAACAAGCAGCTTCAATACAGTATCAAAGATTATTATTTTTTAAAAGCAGCGCCTTTTTTCGTGATTCCAATAATATTGGTTGGCGTAATGTGCTCTGTTTTATTCAACACTTTTATCTCGTTGGTTGGATATTCGCATATATTAGAAATCTTCTTAGAAGAAAACAAAGCAATAATCACAAGGAATATTCTAAGCTAAACAATCTCATTCTGCAAATTTATAAAATCAAAAGACAACGAGAAAAAGCACCACAAAGAATTAGCATTTTTATTAATAAAATTCTTCGTAATAAGGTGTATTGCTAATGATTGTTCCAGATTTCACATTTTTTGCTGCTGCATACATATCCAATACGCCCCCCATAGCATTTTCAGTTATCGCCAAACAAGAAGCGCGGGACAATGTCTATGTAACAGATGATAAAGATAACTTGTTCTATCAATCATCTCAGCTTAAGGAAACAATCGCAACAGCTGAACAGTTTAAACAGAATAAACATAATTTTAACATAATTTTAGGGCAAATTGATGTTGGAAATGTGAAATTGTTTTCTCTTTTTGATGCATTTGATTTTTGCAGAAATCTTACAGCTGCACAAAGCGCTTTAACTTACTGCTATGAACAAACAACATCAAAGTGCGTCTTTGAAAAAGCGACTTTGCAGTCTGTGCTGAATTTTTACAATACAGAAAACTCAAGCCACACCCGTATGCAAAAAATTACTTCATATGTTGGAGTAAAAGCTTCTGTACGAGGAAATGAAGACTTGCAGGAGCCTGTAAAGCTTAAAAAAGAAGAACCAGAACAGACAACTAAAGTAGATTCTCTTTCTCTCTCTTCAAAAGGAGAAGAAGATGCATTTACACATAAAGAAAGTAGCGCCAGAGATGCTTTTTCAGCTGAAGATTTTCTTCATCGAGAAGATCACTAGAGTAACGACTGATATTTTCACGAAACCCCAGAAATTTGATAGGATATTATAATGAAAGGTAGATAAGAAAATGTTAAAGCTCTAATTAGTAAGATTGAACAAAATCTCTTCTAATTGAGGGCAAAGATAATGAAAATGATAGAACAAAACAGCGTTGATATAGCATTTAGTCAAAAAGCAGCACGTGAGATTACAGTCGTGATGCTTTCAGAAAGGGAATGGTATTTCACGTTTATTTCCGATGATCCAATCACCGGAAAGCCAAATAAATATACGTTACTTACACAAAGAGGAAAACTAAGAACTTGGGCTGATCCAAAATATCTCTTTAAGTTTCTTCATGAACGAGGGGTCATTTGTGGGAGTTTTAATCTTAATCAGGATAAAGAACATGAAACAATTAAATATTCTTCACACAACAGCTCGTAATAAAATTGCTGCATTGTCTGCAGCTTTAACTGTATTTTTTATGACCAATTCCACATATGCCCAAGCAGCGGGTTTAGATCCTGCAAAAAAGGCTTTAGAGGGACTCCAAACAGATTTAAAAACGATTATCCCTATCGCTGCTGCAGTTATACTTTTATGCTTAGCAATTGGTTATGCAGGACGCTACATCGGAAAAGACACATTTGTACGGTGGGCAATCGGTGTCGTTATCGCGGGTTCAGCAGCTGAACTAGCAAATTTATTATTTAAGCCTACCTGATAAATCCATTAAACACGAAGTATTTCTTTCATGAAAAAAGAATTTTAGACTTTAATACTTTTATCCCACATCAATTCAATGAAATTATCCCTATTTCATGGAAAAACTACTTGCGCCAAATACAATTTTATAAGGTTGAACGATATGAAAAAATTAATCAATTTTCAATTGAACGATAATAACAAAATTACAGCAACCTCTGCAGCTTTAACTGTATTTTTTATGGCCAATCCTGTGTTAGCCCAAGCAGTAGTTTTAACTCCTGCAGACAACGCTTTAAAAGCGCTCCAAAAAGACTTGAAAGATATTATCCCCATTGCTGCTGCCGTTATACTTTTGTGCTTAGCAATTGGTTATGCAGGGCGCTATATCGGAAAAGATACATTCGTACGGTGGGCAATTGGTGTCGTTATCGCTGGTTCAGCAGCTGAGCTTGCTAATTTGTTATTTAAAAGCACCTGATAAATCCTATTAAACACGAAATGTTTCTGTTATAAAAAGAAACTTAGATTTCTGTATTTTTATTTAGTGAAATAACAAACTATATCAAAAAAAGAGATTATTTATACCAACTGTAATCTAAATTGGAATAAGCAATATGAAACAATTAAAAACTCTTCAAACAATAATTTGGAATAAAGCTACTAAAACCTCTGCAGCTTTAACTGTATTTTTTATGGCCAATCCTGTGTTAGCCCAAGCAGTAGTTTTAACTCCTGCAAATAACGCTTTAACTGCACTCCAAACAGACTTAAAAACGATTATCCCCATTGCTGCTGCCGTGATACTTTTGTGCTTAGCAAT
>NZ_JBHIRB010000004.1:131710-140365 GCF_042196845.1 Bartonella sp. AA9NXGY | reverse complement strand
ACTCGTCGTATATAGTACTCTTTCAAGCAAAGAGTCAATATCATTTTTTATTTTTTTTTAAATAAAATAACCCAAACATTTCCAATAAAATATTGTAACAAAAAATCCTATTTCAAGACATTATTGGAAAAATCTGCCTTCATAAAAATAAAACATGAAAACAGCAAGGAGTTCAAAGAGAGCATGGCGCCTTTAAAGTAAAATATAGCACCCCATTGCAATGCATAAAAATAGGAAGTTGCCTGGGAATGAGTTAATCACAATAACGCTTGTTTTATACTACTTTAATAGAGAAAATTTTCTGCGCAGATACGATTTATAAAGACATTGCTGTATAAAGAGAATCGCATGATCTGTAATTTGTAAAAAGAATCAAATTCCTGTAGAAGCATGCTAAGCTATCTATCTATCTAGCTTTCTTTATTTAATATTGAAAAGTACTTTTATAAATCTATGTGGGATAACGAACAACAAAAAAACGATCCTGGACAAGACCCTGCTCTTGTCGTCAAGCGCTTGCGGCCTGCGCGCCGACAGGTCTCTGCTCGTTGGCTTACGGGAACCATTCTGACAGGAATCACTTCCTGCATTCTTATGGGGATTGCACTTTTTACGGCTCTTGATGAACAACAGCGATTGGTAACACCGCCACAATGGTTTACGCAAGAAAACCTATCAGAATCACAAGACCCTGAGGCCAATGGCTATAAAGGTGATCGTATTTCTCCCACCCATGCAAGGCAAAGCTTTGACAGAAAACGTCAATTTGAATTATCGATTCTACAAAAAAAAGGCGATGAAAAAGTCATTCAAACACAACATTTTGAATGGATTCGTATGGCTTTAGCCGAAAATCGCCCCCAGAAATATAGCTATCCAAAATTTGATTCTTTAAGCATTCTTGCTAGTGATACGAAAAATCAAAATATCGCACCACAAGAAGATTCTGGGCAGATTTATGGAGCAAAGGTTGAAACAAAACTCACCTTACGCAGCTATGATTTTAAGGTAAATCAATTCGATTTTGATGACAGCGACACATTGACAGATGAAGAGGCACAACAAGAAGTACAAAAAGCTGGATTTACTTTAGAAAAGAGCTCCGAACTTCTTTCAGTTCTCACATTGATTGATCCTTTAAAATTAGAAGATGTATCCTCCCCTTCCCAAGGCACAGAATCCCCTGAAGTTCGAATCGTTCAAGAAAATGTAACCGTTTCTCCTCAAAGTCACCGTATCGATCTGACGAAAAACTATGTTGAAGATATTATTCCTATTCGTAAAAAACAAACGATAGCCGATGCTTTCAAAAAAACCAGTTATACAAAAAAGCAAATTGACCAGGTTGTAAAAACGCTAGAAAAAATAAGCCTTTCCGATTCCCTTAAAGAGGGAAGCCTTTTACGCATTGGTATCGTGACACAAGCTGGTGAAGAAGACCATCTCGTACGCGCAAGTATCTATCAAGGGATGCATCATGTTCTCACCATTGCCCTGAATGATAAAGGCCAATTCATTGAAAGCACAGAGCCTAAAATGTCTAAAGCACTTAAAACGGCTTTTCAAAATGGTATTCCACATTCTTATATCAATAGCGCACAATTACCAACGGCTTATGATGCACTCTATAGTGCTTTGCTAAGCCATAATATATCACAATCTCTCTCTCATCGTCTTATTCGTCTGCTGGCCACCAATATTGATATGAAAAGTCCGATAACACCCAATGATCAGATCGAAATATTTTATGCTGTACCACAAAGCGATAAAGAAAACAAAAACGGCAAAAAGAATTTGAAAGCAAAGGAAGTATCCAAGAACGCTGATCCAGAAATTCGTTATATTAGTGCAACTTTTGGGAATACAACTTATAAATATTACCGTTATCAATTAAAAGATGGAAGCGTTGATTATTACGATTCTGAAGGGAAAAGTTCAAAGCCTTTCTTGCTGCGCAAACCCACACCAAATGGCATTTTTGGCTCTCCCTTTGGTCCACGCAAACATCCTATTTTAGGCTATGTCCGCATGCATACGGGTGTTGATTGGATTGCTCCTAAAGGATCACCCATTATTGCTGTAGGAGATGGTATTGTCACAAGAGTAGGCGTAACAGGCGGCTATGGAAACCATACGGAAATTCAACATGCCAATGGATATGTCAGCAGTTATTCACACCAAAGTCGTTATGCACCAGACATCAAACCAGGCGTGAAAGTACGACAAGGACAAATTATTGGGTATGTTGGATCAACAGGAATGGCAACCGGTCCCCATTGTCATTTTGAAATCATTGTCAATGGCGTCAAAGTTGATCCCATGCGCATTCGTATACCGGATAGCAAAGCCTTAACCAATCAAGACCTACAAACATTCCTACAAGAAAAAAACAACATTGATGCCTTGATCAACAGCCCAATAGCACCCTCCGAAGAAACTTAAAGCATCTGCATTTTTACGACTCAAAACATCTAAAAAATATGCTTGAGCGCTTACTTTTCTTAAAGAGATTTCCGCATTTTAAATATCTATTAAAGAATACGCCGAAAGATGCCACCACCCAAGGTCGCATCACAATGATTAAAAATAAAACGCCCTCCCCTTTTCTGGTTTACGCACAATAGAAAAGTGAAAAATATGAAACCCCAAAAGGCTAACTCTTCTTGTTTATTTTATCAAAACGATAGCCCGTCCTTATTTGCCATGCAATAAAATCTCAAATCAAAGAGGTGCCCGCTAAAGGATGAAGATTCTAAAATCCATATCAATCTATAAACAACCCGACTTCTTTTTGAATAGATTCCACCTATTGAATGCTTGTTGTGCATAGCCCTAAAGGACAGTGTTTCATGAACTTTCTAAGCAAGTTATCCTTGAGAATATTTGTTACACACTTTTACAAAAACACCCCATATTTAAAGTTTCACATGCCTTACAAAAAATAACAAAACTTGAAAAAACTCTCTCTTTGCAAAGCAATAGAGCTTACGAATATAAGTATTATTGGCTTAAAGAAGCACTTATTCAAAATAAATTTAAAGGCTAACTTAAGCACTTCAAAGCTCTCAGACAAGGAGAACTTTGAAAGCCTATCATCGGAGTCAACAAAGCAAAAAAACAACAAGAGAGAAAATCAAACATTACACCAAAAGATAAAGAAGCAAAGTTGTTTCTCTTGAAGGCAATTGACAATCTGATATGAATGGTGCTGTGTTCGCGCTACTGAAGCCGTATTTTTCCTTCTTCTTGTGAAAAGATGCCCTCCCCATACATTCACGATGAATGAAAGGCAGCTTACCACGAGAAAAGAAAAAATTTACCCTTTTAAAAAATCAGTCAGAGCTTTTTTTTGAACTATTCATGCTAAGTTTTGGCAAAGGAATGACAATCTTTGTGCCTCCTAAAGCAGAAGTTTCAAACAGAGGTTTTTCACCAAATTGCATACAGAGCTGTTCCACGACCACACGACCAAGTCCTGTTTTTTGTTTTAAAGTTTGGCTTTTCATTCCCACGCCATCATCTTCTACAATGAGCATCAATTGTCCATCTTTCTGGGGACCAAAGGAGATATAAATATGACCAGACCGTTGATCAGGAAAGGCATGTTTTAAGGAATTTGTCAGCAGTTCACCAAGGATAATTCCAAGTGTTGTCGCATCTCTTGAAGACAGGCGACAATCTTTAAAGTTGGTGTGAATGGTGATGTTTTCACGCAATTCAAAAGGGACTGCCAATTCGACATCATGCACAACAGAGCTGAGAAACTCTGCCAATAAAGTCGTTTCCATATCATCACTTAAGCGCAAACGACGATGTGCTGTAGAAATTGTCTGAATACGATCACGTGCAGCCCCTAGAACAGCACGCACCTCTTCATTTTTGCTCCGGTTTAACTGGAGCCCCAACAAAGAAGACACCGTCCCAAGAGAATTGCCAATGCGATGGCTTGCATCCTGCAACAATATTTCAACCCGTTGGCGTTCTTTTTCAGCGTGATTACGTGCTCTTTCTAATTCTTGTGTTCGTTCTTTCACGCGGGCTTCCAGAGCGATATTTTCACTATGAAGCAGCAATTGATACAATTTTAAAGAGCGCATATCACGATGAAAACGATTAATAACAAAATAGGCAGAAATAAAGGTACTCACAACGGAAACAATAGCCGCCAATGTCAAAGCCGCCCGCATCAATGCGATACCCTCACGCTGTTTTTGTCGCACCACATCATCCCCATTAATAAAGCTTGTCATCAATTGAGCTAAACGTGCTACAGGAATCTTTGATACTTCCAAAGAGTCCGCATGAGAAGGTTGAGAAGGTTGTTCAGGAATCGCATCAAGAGCACGCATATGGGCATTCATAAAGGCTTTTCGTGCTTCAACCTCTTCTTTAAAAGCCGTAAACCATTTATACCACTGCGGATGCGCATAAACAATAAGTGCGATATAGTCGAGAATATTCCCCAACTCCCGCTCTGCATTTTCAAAACGTATTTTATCTTCCGCCTTGCGCGTTTTTGCATAGCTGCGATCAGCAACAGCCATATCAATCAGGCTAATAAGGACCAAATCAGCCTGTTCGCGCAATTCTGAACTTGTATTCAACTGTGCGACTTCTCGATCAACGGCATTTGAAAGCAACATAATAAAAACCGATGCCAAAAGAGCCATAACAAGAGAAACAACAATCGCACCCCACCGCCAGCGTGATATCGTTGCATCAGAAGAAGGCATTTGAGGCATCAAATTTGTTTTTGTTGTCATAGAATGTCCATTGGCGAACTTGAAAGTCGTCATTTTTCAGCACAAAGGAAGGCAACCTTATGGAACATAAAACCTAAAGCCCGTGAGAAAGTTTTATACAGGCTTTTCTTGTGTTCCTAAGGATACACGCCAAACTTCTGAATTCCCTCAGATACTGACTTTACTGTAATAGCTATAACGGGAATAAAAAAAACAAGGCTATCGATCATAATTATTATGCTTTTTTAGCCGTTAAATGAACACAATGTACTTCCAGCTGAGTAAGAATCAGGACCATAATCAGACTCACCGTTGACTTTAAGAAGTTCTTGTAATCGATTACGCGCCCTGCTCACACGGCTTTTAATGGTTCCAACAGCACAACCACAAATAGCCGCAGCATCTTCATAAGAAAATCCCGATGCGCCAATGAGAATAATGGCTTCTCTTTGATCGGCAGAAAGCAAATTTAAGGCTTTTTTGAAATCTTGCAAATCAAGTGATCCATATTGAGCAGGATGAACAGCGACATTTTGAGTAAACACGCCGTCGGTATCTTGAACTTCTCTTCCCTTTTTACGCATTTGACTATAAAATTCATTGCGCAAAATGGTAAAAAGCCAAGCTTTAAGATTAGTTCCCATCTCAAAACTATCTTGCTTAGCCCATGCCTTCATAACAGTATCTTGGACCAAATCTTCGGCTTTATCGTGCTTGCCACTTAAAGAAACAGCAAAAGCTCGTAAAGCCGGCAACACAGAAAGGAGTTCTTGTTTAAAGTTTTTCGCGCACTTTGACATAAAGGATTCAAACCTTTTCCACATTGTTTAAGCCAAATTGCTCTGCGCGCTCCAACTTCTCTAAAAGCTCAAGCAAACACCGTGGCAGTGCTTCTTCTTGAATTTCCATGTAAAATTGACGTAACTTCCGTGCTATTTCGCTATTGACCCCGAGAAGATCATCTCCAACTCTAAATTGTGTGGTGAGATTTTTTTCATCACGGTCGTTCATTTTTCATCCCCCTAATCCATATATTACTAGTAGCACCGCGAAGAATTTTTCGCCTTATGGTTGTAAATATAGCTGTCGGTAAAAAGTTCCATACAAATCAAGGAACTTTTTTATCGGTTGAGAATTTCAACCAACAAAATGCTTGAAAGGTCAAAGGAGTTATAAATTATGTCATTATCAACGCGCATTGCCCCGCATCTTCCCTATCTTCGGCGTTTTGCCCGCTCTGTCACCGGTAGCCAATCCTCTGGCGATGCCTATGTTTCAGCGATGTTGGAAGCACTCATTGCCGACATCTCCATTTTTCCCAAAGCCTCCACTGACCGAATTGGTACCTATTGGCTTTT
The DNA here is from genome assembly GCF_042196845.1 of Bartonella sp. AA9NXGY. Classification (NCBI taxonomy): domain Bacteria; kingdom Pseudomonadati; phylum Pseudomonadota; class Alphaproteobacteria; order Hyphomicrobiales; family Bartonellaceae; genus Bartonella; species Bartonella sp. AA9NXGY. The sequence continues at coordinate 134,265 of NZ_JBHIRB010000004.1, read as the reverse complement.
TTGCCATCTTTTTGACCAAACCACACCAAACATCCCAGAACCCCTGCCCCAATTTGGTCTTGAACAAAAAACCAGTGCCAAATTATCCTATCTCACGCCCCGTGCACGCCAAGCATTTTTGCTCATTGCCGTTGAAGGATTTCATGAACAAGACGCCAGCGAAATCATGAATCTGGATACGAAAGAATTTCGCAAGCTTCTCAACCAAGCATCCATTGATATTTCTCAACAAATTGCCACTGAAGTAATGATTATTGAAGATGAACCTCTTATTGCACTTGATATTGAGCAAATGGTAGAAAGCCTAGGTCATCATGTTGTAGGAATAGCGCGCACGCGTGATGAAGCTGTCATCATGTATCATAAGAAAAAACCACGGTTGATTTTGGCTGATATTCAATTAGCCGATAACAGTTCAGGGATTGATGCGGTCAACGAGATTTTGAAAAATGACCGTATACCGGTGATTTTCATCACGGCTTTTCCCGAAAGGCTTCTCACTGGCGAGCGTCCAGAACCAACTTTTTTAGTAACCAAACCTTTTAACCCTGATATGGTGAAAGCGCTTATTTCCCAAGCTTTATTTTTTCAAGAGAATGCTTCTAAAGCGGCTTAGAACAGGGTAACATCTTAAAATTATGATCGTTACGCCTCTTTCAAAGCCTCCCATGGATAAATCTCATATGAGTGCGCTCATGCAAGCGATTCGTGGTGCTGATATTTGCGTTCTCTATCAGGCAACAAATCTGGTTTATTTATGGGCTGAAAACTTGCCACACCATTTGCACAATAAATGGCGGGTTGGGTGTCGTGACAGCGACTTTTTTTCGCTTGACCTTGCAGACAATATGGAAACCATCAAACTGCAAGTTTTAGCCAGTGGCAAAATGCAAACTGTTGAAGCACGTTTTGAAGATACAAATAAACAAGAGATTTGGTACAAATTTTCCATTGATTGCCACCGCAATGATAACGAAGACATTATTGGTATTATCACCACCGGTGTCAATATTTCCGGCTTACGCCGCCGTGAACAAGTGCTTAAAATCCTTCTTCGCGAAGTCAGTCACCGTTCTAAAAATCTTCTAGCGATCATTCAAAGTATTGCCAGCCAAACCGCCCGCTATACTGAATCTCTTCAGGTTTTTTTACGAAAATTTCAAGGTCGTCTTCATTCTCTTTCTCATTCTCAAGATCTGATCACTGATTCCGATTGGCGCGGTGCTCAATTTCGCGAATTGGTCCAAACGCAGGCTTTAGGTTATTTTATGAAAGAAACAGAACGTTTTTCACTTGAAGGCGTCGATCCTTATCTTTTTCCCAATGCCGCTTTGCATATCGGTTTGGCTTTTCATGAACTGATTGTCAATTCTCTTTCTTTTGGAGCCCTTTCCCAAGAAAAGGGGAGCATCTGTGTACGCTGTGAAATTGAAACAAAACTGAATGGCAAAACGCAACTTATCATCACTTGGCATGAAAATTTTGAATCCGGCATCCCTCCCACAAACAATAAAAAAGCCTGTTTTGGTAGTGCCGTTCTCGAAAAAATCGTTCCCATTTCCGTGAATGGTTCAGCTTCCCTCAAATTGACACAAGAAGGAATTGTCTATTGCCTCTCTGTTCCTGATACTTATTTTGATATTTTTTCTTAAAAGAGCATTTTAAACAATGAACAAGAGAAGTTTCCCCTTTTTTAGCAAAATGTCTCATCTGTTTATTAAGCACAAAGATATTTTCAACCCCTTTAAACCAACCTCTATTGTCCCCCAATAGTTCCCCAAAACCTTAACGATGAGAACTGAAAGCCACATAAAATCCATTCCCGCTGTCAATCAACTTCCATCCCTCATATAACCGGCATATTTTAAAACAGAAACCAAAACGATAAAGAGCAAACCGTTTCAGCTTTTATATGCCAAATAAAAGCGAGCCTATTACCCATCTCTTTTTGTGTAATTTTCGCAATGCGTATATAATTTTATTTTGGCAGAATATGAAATTTCAAGGAGTAAAGCTAATATCCATCATCACTCTTCAGCTTTACGGGCTTAAAGCATCCACGACAACGACAATTAATTGATGTAAATTACACATTTTATGCTTTTATTTATCGCATTCTTTAATGGAGATATCCTCTTCAGTTACAATAGGGCATCCTAAAACAGGATACACTTGTGTTCCTCATTCACGCACTTTTTTAATATTTCCCAGCGCATCCACGCTCATTTCAAAACAGTATGTGTAAATAAGATATAATAGCCCCCGTAAAGTGAACCATCAAAACCGCCCCTTGTTACGCCACGTCCTTCTTTACCTTCATGCCCCTTTTCACTTCATAAAAGTAGTAGCTGAGCATCATCATACCATTTGTCTCTCATGTTACAACAGCCATTGACCTTTGAGAGCGTCCATAAGAGGCATTTCAGTCTTTTTTCAAATATTACTCACCGACATAGAGCCCCCACACACACCCTTTTATGACGTGCAAGCCAATGACTTTGATTAATTCACTATAGAACCCGCATCTCAAAGGGGAAAACCCATCTCAAAGGGGA
>NZ_JBHIRB010000004.1:123336-131610 GCF_042196845.1 Bartonella sp. AA9NXGY | reverse complement strand
AAACGCATCTCAAAGGGGAAAACGCATCTCAAAGGGGAAAACGCATCTCAAAGGGGAAAACGCATCTCAAAGGGGAAAACGCATCTCAAAGGGGAACTAAAAAACTGTGAAAGCGTTTAACAGTGAAGAAGCCCCTAGGCTGACAAATTGGAGTTCACACTGTCAACTACTCATTTGGAAAATAATTTATGAATCCCCTTGTTTTTATCCTCTTATTGGTTTCATGTACGGATGATTTTAACAGTTGCTATTCGAACAATACAATGGTTAAAACTTACCCAACAGCTCAAGCTTGTGAACAAGCCATGATACCGTCCACAAAAAAGTTTGCACTTTATGGACAACAAATTTTTGCTCAATGTATAAACGTACAACCCAGTTTACATCAACAAGAAGTAAACTTGATCTGGTCTGTAACAAACCGTGGAAATTTTCTTCTTAAAAGCCAAAACGTAAAGGACAAGCTGTCTACAGTCCACAAAGAAGATATTTTACCAACATCGCTTCCTCTTTTGCGTTCTTCTTCCACAAACCTCTTGCACAAAAAACTTTAAAAGCATAAACCCATCAGATCTCAAAAAAATAATCAATGGAAGACATGATGGATAATAAGCGAATGCACCCTTCAAAAGACCATCACACAGAGCAAAATTCTCTGCCTCAAGATCTCCCTTTAGACCCTGCCGTAGAACGAGTGAGAAAAAAACTTATGGGTTTAATGATTATTTCCGTTTTAATAACGCTTTTCCTTATTCTAACCGTACTGTTTTTAATTGTTTATAAAGTGATAAAAACCGGATCAGCGCCAAAACAAACAGAGCTATCTTCCTCTCTCAGCAAAAACCCACACGTTATCCATCATACGCTCTCTCTACCGGAAAAAACACAGATTTTGTCGCAAAGCCTCTCAGAACACAATATTGTACTGAAAGTTTTAACCCCTGATGGACAAACAAAATTTATGATTTACAATTATCATACCGGTGCACTTGTCTCCATTCTTTCTGTTGAAACAACAAAAGAGAGAGCGAAGATAATGCCTCATTAAGAAAACTAACATCAATAAGCGCTGACATAGCATTCTGAAGGTTTAAACATTTTCTGCAAGCCGGCATTATCACACGCTTTACCAACTCGTGGATGTTGCCCACAATCCTTGGCGCTAGAGAGAGTTCATAAGAGCCATTTTTATTCCTTCTTATACAAATTTATCCACACGGGCTCTCCCCGTTTGCAACGTGCAAGCGAATGGTTTTTGTTGATCCAACATGGAACAAATTTGGAAATGAGAGAATTCTAGGGGTTTAGGGGCTCTCACCTAACATTCAAAACAATGAATTATTATTATAAATTAATGTGATAAGTCTTAAATATCCACCACACGGGCGACGGCGCGTTTTTTACTGTATCCCCTCACTTAAATCTTGGAAAAGAAGAAACCTTTCTGTCAACGCATTCCCATTTTAAGAAAATGACATCACTTGGGAAAAGCTAATAAACGTGCAAGAAATACCTCTTCTTGAGTGCAAAAATTCAACATATTAATTTATAGTGATGATTTATTTTGCATGTCAAATGAGAACCTCAAATACTGTAAGATTCTCCCTTTCAAATCTGTTCATAAAAAACTGAATCAAAATCATTTCCTCACATATCCCAGCAAGGAAATGGATGAATAAAATACCTCTTATGAATGATCAGGTATCAAAAGAAGAACTGTTGCAACATTGAAAATTAAAGCAATAACGCCCAGTTTACATCTTTTATTAAGCAAAGATAACCGATGGATTTCACATGATAGAATTCATGAACACCAGTGCGAAATGGGCATGAATACATTGAATATAAGTGTGAATTAAATAAAACAACGACATTGCGTTCTTCATAAAAGAACTGCCTCTTAAAATACACGGATGTGGTTTTCTCTGTATTCCCTCACTTAAATCCCAGCAAAGAGGCAATCTTTTCTGTCAACAGCCTTCGTTAAGTCTCAATACAGCCCCGTGAACATTCAAGGAAAGTGCAAGAAGCTTCTTGAGCATATTATAATTTACTATCATGATACCAATAACATCACCACAAGCGCTTATACAGCACCCTTCAGGTTTAAACATTTCCCTCTGCCTCAAGATTGACCACTTGAGCGACGACGCATCTTCCCCTGTATCCCCTTACTTAAATCTCAGCAAAGAGGCAATCTTTTCTGTCAACACCCTTTGTTAAGTCTCAATATTGCCGGTGAAAATCCAAAGAAAGCGCAAGAAGCTTCTTGAGCATATTATAATTTATTATCATGATACCAATAACATCACCACAAGCGCTTATACAGCCCCCTTCAGGTTTAAACATTTCCCTCTGCTTCAAGATTGACCACTTGAGCGACGACGCATCTTCCCCTGTATCCCCTTACTTAAATCTCAGCAAAGAGGCAATCTTTTCTGTCAACAGCCTTCGTTAAGTCTCAATACAGCCCCGTGAAAACTCAAGGAAAGCGCAAGAAGCTTCTTGAGCATATTATAATTTATTATCATGATACCAATAACATCACCACACAAGCGCTTATACAGCACACTTCAGGTTTAAACATTTTCCTCTGCCTCAAGATTGACCACTCGGCGACGGCGTGGTTTTCTCTGTATCCCCTCACCTAATCCAGGCAAAGAAGAATCCTCTTTTGTTGCTGTTTTTGTTGCTGTTGATGCATCTCCATTGCTAGAGCTTTCTGCTGTTGTAAGTGAAAGCTCAAGAGATGATTCATCTTGAGTCCGTACAGTACGTCGACGAGGAGAACGACGTATTTTTTTGACAGGTTCAACATTTTTCTCAGAGAGGCAGTGCTCTTGATCTGTTTTTTCATCCGATAGAGCCTCTAAAGCGTTTTCACGCGCATCCCCATTTTGCGCTTTATCATATTGGCCATTGCCATTTTTTTGCGACGACATTTGTAATACATCTGTATCACCCTCGACAGCATCCTTTTTTTCACCATCAAGATTTATTTCACCGCATTCTTGCCCATTGTTTTCATCACGATTTTCGTTTTCATCACCACGATTTTCATCACGCCGAACCGATTGAGACATTTGCCCAGCTGCTGCTAAAATAATACGCAAATAGTGCTCGGCATGTTGTAAATAATTTTCCGACATAACACGATCACCTGCACCTTGTGCATCACGCGCAAGGCTTATGTATTTATCGGCAATTTGCTGAGCATTCCCGCGAATTTTAACATCCGGACCGCTACTTTCATAATTGCGAGACAACGGATTAGGACCGCGACGATTATTATTGTTATTACCATTATTGTTATTATTGCGACCGCGTACCCGTCTATTTTGTTGTGGCCTCATCTTTATCCCTTTTTGGAGTGTTTGTCTTATGTGTGTCTTAATTGACGCTTCCTCATTACATTATCTTTTGATAATGCTGATCATGTTTAACATACGATTATCAAGCTATCCGCGTTTATTTCACTCAAACGAACCCTACTGATATTGATAAAAGCATATATTTTCTTGAAAATCACAAAACAGCAGGGAAATCGTAAATCAAAAATTCCCTTTTTCTCTGTCAAACAGCAGAAACCTAATGATGTTCACGTAAAATGCCAAGTGTTTTTTTTAAAATAAACCATATTTCACTAAAAAAAAATAATTATCTTGTGGAAAACAAAAAGGAAAACACACATATAACACACCCGACAAAGAAAAAATTCCTGCCAGAGAATAGTAGAAGCTTCCTTTTTTGCTCTAAAACCACCGCTCCTAAAAACGCCGATATCCTCTACCCCCTCGTGCATTTAACTCACAAGCACTTCCATCCCAACGAGTCACTGCGCGAACCTCTTTATTTTATAAATATAGCCTCTCTTCATCGCTAAAGCAACCCCTTGCGAGCGATAATCCACGATCGCCTCACAAAACCTCTTAACTTTTATAGATAGATTAACACGAAGTATTATTCAAGCCCTATAATCACCAAGAGATCAATCTTCTTTCCCAAACAAGTCAATGATACTATCAATTTTTATTTTAACCCATAGAGTTTTTAAGTTAATCACAGTTTTTATTTATAACAAATTGAGCTTAAAAACAAAATATTTAAATACAAAAAAATATCAAATTATGAAAAAAACGACCAATATGTCACACTTTTTTAAAAATCAGCTTCTTCTCAAAAAAATACCCTCCTCAAAGCCTATCAATAAGAATGGCCTAACGTATTTCCTTACTTATCTTTTCTGATAAAGAAAACTAGAATTATAAAACAAGCACATTTTTAAACCCAGCACAGCGCTTTACGCATGAAGAAGCCGTAAATGTTTATAAAAGGAATGTTTTTTACTCATTTTTGTCATGTCTATTGACTTACACCCTCAAAGAATGAAGGTTCTCAAATCACACTGGTCTGTCAACAATGAAAATACTTATAAAATTCATACACTGAATTGATTTGTAATGGTAATTCATATTTTTTGTGTTGAGTAAGAAAATTAATATCGTAGGATTTTTCATCCTCAATCTGTTTACTATTGAATCAATCTCTTTTTCTTGCATGTTACACGTAGGAAAACCTGCGTGGAGTAAAAACGAAAAAAAAGACTAAAAGTGCCTCTTATGAACCCTCTCTAAGGCCAAAGGGCTGTCGAGAGGCACCATTGGAAGCGGAACAAAGTGTGAGATAGTACCAGCTTACTCTTTTTCAAACCATAAAGATGAACATGCTCTATAAATTTTATACATTCATGAGGGTTTTACCATTATACCATTCACCAAAACCATTACGAAATGGATTTCCCACACTCGTTATTTCCCTTTAAAAAGCGCAACAAACCCTCCTGAAACTCCACCCCGCCCCCTTAAATATTTCAAGGAGGCCATCCATACCTTATGTCGCCACACCTTAAATAAGAAGTGCGATATAACAAGATAAATAAATCAAGCTGCTATTGGTCATGAGGCAGATAGTCATTTAAGAGGCTTTTATCTTTTTATCAAAATTCGCATCCTTTTAACTTTCCATATAAAAACTTAAAAGTAATTGCGCCTTTTGCCTGTTTTATTTTCTCTTTCATTCAGAAAACAGTCTCGTAAGAGAAAATAATTTCCATCCCCAGGACGGACCCTCGTCAAACATTGTTTTTTAGCACTATCAGAAAGCTTATCCCACATTTCACGAATAGCAAAATAGGCCTCACTTTCCAAATTAAGACAATGCTGATAAACCTCTCTTTTCATATCGGGCATAACGGAGGCAGAAATTTCCTTGCAATATACGCGTAGATCAAAAACAGGAATAACCAATTCAACGGGTGCTTGTTGTGTTACTTTTTTATGAGAAGAAAAATAACTAACCACCTTTGCAACAACAAAACACAAAAACACTATACAAAAAAGTATTATGCAAACAAAAGCAATCTTGCGATATAATCTTTTGAAATAAGCCTTTTGTCTTGCTCGGATTCTTTTTTCCATAAAGATTGTACCCTTTAATATCCCAAGAGAAGCTTTTACAGCAAAAAATGATAGAAGTATCTGTGTACACAATACAGGTTATAGCCGCAAACGATCAAGACTCTTATGTCAAAAGACTCTCTTTTTTACCGTATAATTCTTATCGTATATAATTCTTATGAAACACTTTTCTCATGCCCTTTATGAAAAAATAGGGCTGATGATTTTCTCTCACCACTTTTAAAGACAAAGATTCTTCATCCATGCGGATCTATAAACAATTCGTCTTTGTTAAGACACATCACATTGATTTACAAAGAGTATTTATTGTTTTGCACGTTGAATGAGAAACCCGAACACCATAGGATTCTCTCATCCGAAGTTTGTTTTCTATTGAAACAATCAAAACCATGTCGCTTACAAGTTACAAGCGGAACTGGTATGTGGATTAAAAACTGTATAAGAAAGGCATATGGCTCTTATGAAGCATCTCACGAACCAAGGCTGTCGTAAATATTGGGAGCTAGAAAATACAATAATGGTGCGGGCTTGCCTCTACATAAGCGTAAAGATGGGAGTGCTCAATGGATTTACCGTTATTCACCACACAAACACTTCATATATATAAAATCTTATACGCCTTCTATTACCGCCCCCTCAAAAAGCAGTCGCTAAAACAAGATAAGAGATTATAGATGTAAAACTCCTAACAAAAAAGAATGGACTTTCTAATCGAGATCAACAAACACTGTTAAAGACACATTTGCATTTTTGACCATGCTGGCATGTATGATAATGGCCCTTCAAATGCGCCACCATTTTATGCTTCACCTCATATCATTCTCCGTCAAACAATCACAAAGATTCTTTAACTATTCAACGCCCCCCAACCAAAGCAAAGAAACCAAACCCAGACGCCTGCATTTTTATTTGAATCTTCCCTATTGGGATAAAACACACAAGAATTTAAAGATTTCACTGCAAAATGAAATCACAAAATACAATAATGAGAAAAATATCCAAAGCCATCTCAATAACAAATATATAGCGCCCCTGTTATTAGAAAGTAAAAAAAGCCGCACCATTTAAAGGCGCGGCTTATGAATAGAGATATAACTAAATAAAATACAAAAGAAATCAATAATAAATACTTATACACAAAACGTATAGTATTGCAAGCTTTTTAATTATATTTATAAAAATATCCAAAAAGAGTATAAATAATGATACATTCGTATTGAGGAGAGCTGTTTATAACAATACACTTTCTAAAATAAAAACGTATCAAATAAATCAAAATACTTTGTAGCTTTATCTCAATATAATCCATGAAAAAACACACATGATTTAAGTCCATAATTATAATAAGACCCGTTCTTTTACGCTTGTAAAAGCTGGTTTTTCTTAACTTACATTCACCACTTCAAAAGATGAAGATTCTTCACCCAATCTGATTTATCAACAGCCCAGATTGCAGTGGGGTCCATTTGGCTTTCTCACATGTGATTGATTTAAACTTAAAGCTCAACAAATAAGCCTGCCTTAAATATTTGCCACGCCCTTTAAAAAACACTTTTTGTATCATGGAAGCTCTTACAAAGAGACTTGCCTTATATCATCACACCTGAAAGGACAGTCTTTACAGCATAAACAGGATAAGACAAATCAACAACCGCTTGTACAATCTTGTCTGATAAGAAAACAAGTGAAACGTTAGCCTTCAAGCCTGCTCCAACAGTACAGCATTTCTCTTCTTTATAAGAAAAAACACAACGATACGCATGATTTTTTTATAGGCATTTTTCTGCTTTTGTCCTTTTGGCAATTAACATTTTCTTTTTATGGGATTTTTAACAAATTAAAATTGCGATGAACTGCACTTTTTCTCTTTTAAAAAAGCGTAAAAACCGCAAATTATTTATAGAGTTAAAATCATCAAACGCTCTATCCAAAAGCTTTTTAAAATGATTGCACGATTTTTTATCTTTTTAAAGCTTCTTTTGCCATGCGTTTCTATTTGGGCATGGCTCCTTGCTCTGTAGGCTTTAAAAACTTACCCTTAGATTTCAATATGCGCCCTACTCTCCCCAACAACGCATGATCAACTTATCCAGCAACAACGCTTCTCTATCAATTTTTACCATTTTTTAACATCTCAAACAGAGTGCAATTCCAATCCCCACCGAAGATATAAATCAGGTTTATCTCATCTATAACTTCAACCCATACATATTGTTATGATCACTCTTTTCTATTTTTCCTTATCTAACAAAGAAGAAATCTCTCTAGAATGCTCAACACTGATGTTTTGAGTAACACTACTGTGTATTTCTAGCGGCTTATGTGCTGTAAATTTTGAAATAAAAGAGCTGTAGTCTATTTTTGGCGCCTCGTATATTGGAGAAAAAAATATGTCTCCAACGGACGATGATTCTGTTTTAATTTCTGGTGCGCTCACAAAACTGTTTGGTGTCGTTATTCCACCACTCACAACACTATTAATACTGTCTTGCTTCTCTTCTTTCTCATTTTTTTTCTGTTCGACATTGATAAGATCTAGAGCATTTAATTTTTTTTCTAAAGCATCCATGCGCTTTGCAATTTTTGTAATATCTTCATATGCTTTCTTCAACAATGCGTTTAAAGGAGCATGTCCCATTCTTCCGCTAGCATAAAGAACCACACGAATACATTCCGGATCATCAATATCAGAAATAGAAAATGGAAAAAGTGCCATTATATCCCCCTTTTTGATAAGCTAAACGCGTATTAAGGCATTTGCATCTCTTTTTTCGTTGTACGGCTCTTGCATTTCTCA